>NZ_JBSFJX010000422.1:0-3123 GCF_053598275.1 Streptomyces sp. NPDC001156
CAGGTGAGGGTGCGGTCCTTGATGAGCTGCAGCCGTAGGGGCGGGGTGCCGTAGCGGACGGCGTTGGTGACCAGTTCGCTGACGATCATTTCGGTGGTGTAGGCGGTTTCCTCATCCACTCCCCAAAGGGTGAGCTGGTGTTGGGCGTGGGTGCGCGCCGTGGCGACGGCTTTGGGGTGGTGGTCGAGATGCCACGTGGCGATCTGGTCGGCGGGGAATGGGTGGGTGCGGGCGAGGAGGAGGACGACGTCGCCGTGGCGGGTGTCGTCGTTCCGCAGCCGGTAGAGCACGTCGTCGCATAGATCCTGCAGTGGCCGGTCAGGGTGGGCCAGCACCCGTTGGAGGGTGTCCGGGGACGGGGAGACGTGCAGGAGGGATGCGGTGTAGAAGGCGAGGACGCTGCCGTCGGCGACAGAGATCGTCGTGGCGGCGAAGGGGGGTCCCTCGGCGGTGCCCATGGGAGGTCCGCTCGGCAGGTCGAGGATCTCGGTCCTCCCGTCGGGATGGGCGATGACGGGTGGAGGGTGGCCGGCCAGGGCGATGGTGCAGGTCTGGGCGAGCGGGTCGTAGACCGCGTACACGCAGCTTCCCGTGAGCGGCTGCCCGTGCAGGGGGTCGCCGGGCGGCAGAGCCGCGCGTTCCTGGGCCAGGCTTACGGCGGTGTCGTTGAGGCGTGCCAGGAGCTCGTCGGGCTCCAGGTCGAGTGCGGACAGGGAGTGGGTGGCGGTCCGCATCTGTCCCAGGGTGGTGGCCGCGTGGATGCCGTGGCCGGCGACTTCGCCGACCACCAGTGCGGTGCGGGCGCCGGACAGGTCGAAGGTGTCGTACCCGCCGCCTCCGCCCACCTCGGAGGGCACGTGCAGGTGCGCGGTTTCAACAGTGGTCTGCGACGCCGGGCAGGGAGGCAACAGATGGCGCTGGATGGTCAAGGCGATGGTGTGCTCGCGGGTGTAGCGGCGGGCGTTGTCGAGGCACAGCGCGGTGTGAGCGGCGACTGCGAGGGCGAGGGTGACATCGTCCTCGTCGTAGACGTCCGCGGGGTCGGTGCGGTACAGGCTCAACAGCCCCAGCACGGTTCCACGCAGCGTCAGGGGCACGGTGATCAGGCTGCGGGCACCGGATGCGCGGATCGCCTGACCGCGCTGCGGGACGGCTGCCAGCCAGGGCGTGTCGGGACCCAGGGCGACGAGGCGGGGCTTGAGGTCGGCCAGCGTCTGGGCGTAAGGCGTCGGAAACGGCAGTGCACGCACGTCACCCACCGGATGTGCCTGAATCTGCTCCTCGCCGCCGCTGTGCCCGACGGCGACACGGCGCAGCGGCACCTCCCGTCCCAGAGGGCTCAGCGGGGGGTCCACGCCACGCACCACTGCGTCCACCACTTCCACCACGGCGATATCGGCGAGGCCCGGCACCACCGCCCGCACCAGTTCCTCGCAGGTGGCCACCACGTCGAGGGTCCGTCCCACCTGCTCGCGCACCGAGCCGAGGACACGCAGGCCCGCGCGTACCTTTTCGCGTTCGGTGACATCCAGCATCTCCACCAGCACCCCCAAGACCCTCCCCTGCGAGTCCTCCAGGCGAGAGACCGAGACGCAGAACAGGTACTCCGGCCCCGGCACGCCCTTCGGACGCACCCCCACCAGTCGCCCCCGCGCGGGCACGCCGCTCTCCAGCACGCCTTCCGCCATCGCCTCCACCTCACCGGGTGCGGAAAAGTCGTATTCGTCGGTGATGTGTCGGCCCATGATCTGTTCAGGTGGCGCTTCGTGCAGAAGCGGCCTGGTGAGGTTGACCCGCAGGACTCGCAGCTCCGGGTCCAAGATCAGCAGATCTGTAGGTGACTGGTCGAACAGAACTTGCAGTACTGCGGCATCCTCGACGGGCGAGCTGGCTTCGTTGTGCGCCACGGCAACCCACCTCCACCCTCCAGCCTGCTCTTGCCCCGCCCCCCTCGCCTCGCGACGTGTCGGACGTCGGGGGTCCAGATGTGGCGGCCTGCTCGGCTTGGGTCGTCATCCGAGTGTGTCGGGGATGTGTCGCGAACACCGAGAGACAACGAGAGAGGGCGGGAGTCAGTGAGACTGACTTCCGCCCTCTCGTGTCGGCATCCGCCCTGGTCAGCGCTTGATTTCTGCTGATCTTCCCCGGGCAGGATTCGAACCTGCGCACACGGCTCCGGAGGCCCTTTCGTCTCTCAAACAACATGCTGGTCAGACCTCATCCCACGGAACCAGCCGTGCTCCGTCCACGGATAGTCCACGGGTTGGTGCTCCCTAACAGAGCCCAGCTCTCGGCGACGGGTGAAAACTGACCGCTGATCGGCGGATGAACGGTGACCCACCTCGCGATCTTCTGATCATCGTGATCTTCATCGAGGTCAGGAAGAGAGGGTGATTGACGTGGAGGACTGGGCTGAGATCCGCCGGCTGCACCGGGCCGAGAGTAGGTCATCGTCTGGGCCTGGTCGGCGGCGCGCTTGCGCAGTCGCTTGAGTTCCTCCCGCTCGGCCGCGTCCAGCCCGTTACCGGATGGCATCGCGCCCCCGCGGCGGTCTGTCCGACGCCGTTCGCCTTCTTCACCCAGCCCCGCAGACTCTCCGAGCTGACGCCGAGTTCCTGGGCGACCTCGGTCACCGTCCGGCCCGAGGACGCCACGAGCGCGACCGCGTTCCGCTTGAGCTCCTGGGCTCACACGTCTCAGTCTCCAGGTGTCCACGACCAAGGGGAAGTTTCAAAGACTGTGGGCGCCGGTGCTCCCTCACGCACCGGCGCCCACTCACCCCTGCCCGAGGTGGTCTTGATGGACTTTCTGTTCAGGAATCAGTCGACGAGGGTCATCAGGGGACGAGGATGAGGCGGATCGGGTCGCCGATCTTGTTCTCCAGCCGGTGGACGGCGTCCGCCGCGTCGGCGAGCGGGATGTGGTCGGTGATGGAGGGGGCCAGGTCGAGGCGGCCGGCTGCGGTCAGCTGCACCAGCTCGGAGACGGACTCGGGGAAGCCGCCGTAGTGGCCGCGGACCTGCTTGCACAGGTAGTTGAAGGTCAGGCCCTCGGTGATGGTCAGTGGCCGGGGTGTGATGCCCACCAGGATGAGGGAGCCGCCCAGGCCGAGCACGGAGGCGG
>NZ_JBSFJX010000423.1:0-3080 GCF_053598275.1 Streptomyces sp. NPDC001156
TCTACACGGCAGACTGCCCCGCGCGACCAGCACGAGCACCCGCGCACAGAATCACACCAGGCCCGTGACCTGCCACTTCACGATGCACACCACTCTATGGTCGAGACAAGGCCTGTTCTCCGGGCTTAGGCATGGCTTCACCAGTGTCGCAGATCCAATCGGGTGACCTGCGGCTCTCGCTCGCTACGACTGTCGTTAGTAGTCGTCACCGGTCGCGGTTGAGTGGCCGGACGGCCCAGAGGCGGCCCAGGAACGATCACTCGTCGGGCTGCCCGCCACTCGTCGAGCCGGACCCTGGCCTGGTGGTTATGGGCGGGCCAGAGACCTCACCCGCGACGAAGCCCCGAGAGCCAGAAGGTCCATCACCTGCGGCATGGACGTGATCTCCGTCAGTGCAATGGCGTCCGGCACGCCATCTATACGTATGAAGACCCCTCAGGGCTGGCGACCGATGACCTCTAAGGGCACTGCGTGCTGTGTCGGAGGTGTGTCGCGCGCCCCTGCATCACTCCGTCTGGGCAGGGGCGAGGCCGGTGGCGGTGGCCTGGAGCAGGCGGGTCAGTCGTGGTTCGAAGTCGAGGGCAATGTGTTTCCAGCGGGGGTGCTGGGCGTAGAGCTCGGCAAGGGTGGGTGTGGGATGGGAGATCTGCCAGAGGTTGGCGGTCAGCCCCAGCGCCACCGTGATGAGGTCCTGCACCTGTGCGCCGGTCATGGTGCCCGCGGCGGTCAGCGCTTCGACGATGGCGTCGTACGCGGCGAACGAGTTGGTCTTGTAGCGACGGGCGCGTTCGATGCAGACGTCTCCTTCGAGACTGAGCGGGACGTGGGTGAGCAGGTCACAGAACAGCGGTTGCTCGGCGAGCGTGGCGGCCACGACACCCGCGATCTGTTCCGGGGTGTGGCCGCGGGTGTCGGCAAGGCGAGCGGTGAGGATGTCGCACCACTGCCGCCAGCCGCGTTCGGCCAGTTCGAGCAGGAGTTCCTCCTTGCTGTCGAAGTAACGGCGGACGGCGGAGGGGTGCAGGCCGGCAGTCTCGGTGACGGCCGCCAGGGTGATGTGGCGGACCCCGCCCCGGGCGGCGGCCAGCGCTCGGGCGGCATCGAGCAGGTCTTCGGCTCGGCGGAGCTTGGCCTCGGGTGAACGGGCTCGGTGCTGCATGACCGCCACCGTAACGCACGCGTGCTGCGTAAACGACCCGGGGCGTGTTAGCGTGACGTAACGCAATTTGATTGCGTTATTTCCCGGAGTGCTTTCGCCGTGGGCACAGCCCACACACAGTCCCCCCGCATTCACACATACAGACGGAGTTCGTCCCATGCCGAAGGTTTTCCTGGTCACTGGTTCCTCCCGGGGCCTGGGCCGCGAGATCGTCACTGCCGCTCTCGCCGCCGGGCACCGGGTGATGGCCACCGCCCGCGACCCGCGCACCCTTGAAGACCTCGTCGCCGACCACGGCGATCAGGTCCGTACCGCCCGGCTCGACGTGACCGACGCGGAGGCCGCCGAGCGTGTCGTCGGCGAGACCGTCGACGCCTTCGGGCGGCTGGACGTCGTGGTCAACAACGCCGGCCAGGGCGATCGCGCCTCCCTGGAGGACATGACCCTGGAAGTGTTCCGCCGGCAGATCGACACCAATTTCTACGGCACCGTGTACCTCAGCCGGGCCGCCGTGCCCGTGCTGCGCCGCCAGGGCGGCGGCCGCATCATCCAGATCTCCTCTCTCGGCGGCCGCATCGCCAGCCCTGGCATGACCGCCTACCAGTCCGCCAAGTGGGCCGTGGGCGGCTTCTCCGAGGTCCTCGCCGCCGAGGTCGCCCCATTGAACATCAAGGTCACCGTCCTGGAACCGGGCGGCATGCGCACCGACTGGGCGGGGGCTTCCATGCACACCCCGCCCATCAGCGAGCCGTACCAGGCCACCGTCGGTGCCGCCGCGGAGGCGATGCAGAACTTCGCCCGGCAGGCCAACGGCGACCCGGCCAAGGTCGCCCAGGTCGTCCTCACCGTCGCCGACCTCGACGAACCCCCTTTGCGCCTGCTCCTGGGTTCGGACGCCTACACCTACGGGCGCGCTGCCTGGGCCAGGCGCCTGGAGGAGGACGAGAAGTGGCGGTACCTGAGCGTCACCACCGACCACGACCAGGCCAAGGACGACGGCTCCCGGTGGCTTGACAACTAGGCAATCTCGTCAGGGCCAGCCGACCGTTGGTCCAAGTGTGCCGTTGACTGACGCGCAGTGGACGCGCATCGAACCGTTACTCCCGGACCGAACGCCGAGACGGGGTGGCCGGTGGCGGGGTGCGGCACAGCCGTCGCTCAGACCGCTGGCCTGCGCACGTGGGCCGTTCGGCCCTACATCGAGAGCAGGGGAGAGCTCCTGCTCAGCCTGGCCGAGCGCGGCTGGGAAGAATAGGCAATGAGAGGAAATGAGAGGCAATGAGCATCGAGTCTGGCACCGCGATCCGGTACCTCATGGACCGGATCGCCATTCAGGACGTCATCGCGCGCTACGGTATTGGTCAGGATCTGCACCAGGGTGACAACGCCGACCAAGGTTTGATGGCACAGTGGGCCGAGGTTTTCTCCCCCGATGCGGTCATCGACGCTTCCGACGTCGGCCAGAGCGCTGAAATCCGGCTACCGGACTACCTCAACTTCATGCGGGGCGCGCGCCGCGAGGGCACGGACGGGCTCGGGAGGCTCTTCGGGCGCTGGCAGCACCGGGAAGGGTACGCGACCGTTGTGATCGACGGTGATCACGCGACTGCCACGTCGCCGTTCTTCCACACGCACGAGACGCGCGACGGAAACGCCAACGTCGTGCACACGGGCCTGTGGCACGACCGACTGGAACGGTTGCCAGAAGGCTGGCGCATCGTCCACCGGCGCCTGGAGAACGGTTTCTTCCATACCTTCGCCCGCATCAGCAATCCAGCCGATCTGTTGGAGCGGTAGCAGGTCCTGTACCTCATTAGCGTCTCTGATTAGCTATGCGATCCTGAGTCGGATTGAGTTTCCGGGATCGTTTCCCACCGTGGTGGGGAGGCGTGGGCGTGGAGGTGGAATCCCGCGCCGAGTG
>NZ_JBSFJX010000424.1:0-3066 GCF_053598275.1 Streptomyces sp. NPDC001156
CGTGTCCGCAGATATGTCCGTCGCCATGAGGGCCCCTCCGCACTCACCCGCCGGTCCTGTGCTTCCGGCCGGCGGCGACATTACCCCCGAGTAGCGGCAGTTGCGGAGGGGCAGACGCCCATCGTGTTCCAGCCGTTGCCGGTGGTCAGCGGCTCCGCGTCGGGCAGCACACCGCCGCCGGCCAGCATGAGGGTCGGTTCGGGGTGCTCCAGATACGGAGGGTGAGGATGCAGCGGAGGCACTCATCGGGCGCTCACCTCCGGCTTGAGCACCTTCTGCGCCAGATCCGCGTCTGCTCACAACTCCTGGCGTCTACGACCGGGTCTTCGTTTCCCCGTTGGCCCGGCAAAAGATGGACGCTGTGAGCAGGTGCCCCGGTACCTCTGCCCGGAGCCGTAGGCGCGCTCGCCGCCCTGGAGGTCCGTGGGGCCCGTCCTCACCCATGGACCAAGCCGTGGCACAGGCGGGCCGACGGCACATCGAACCAGGAAGACAGGAAAAGCGCAGATGGATTACTGCTGCTCATGCCGTCGACACCTCAACGGCGCACTGTGTGCCCTGGGTGCGGCGCCTAGCCCCGGACATCGCCCGCCAACAGCCACAGCGGCTCGGCCCCGGCGATGACAAGCTCCGGACCGGTCACAACTGCCCACCGGGACCCCGCGGCCTCCGTCAGGTGGCACGACAGCCTTCTGGAGGGCGAGGCGGAGTCCAACACTGCCATGGACGTGGCCCCGCACGTCGCCGCCGACGCCGAGGGCCTGCCGCCCGCACGCCCAGGGCGTGCGGCACGCCGTCGCCGGCTGGCCCGCTGGAGGAAGAACAAGCGCCGGGCAGCGGTCGCGAGCGCGGTCGCACTCGTCGGAGGCGGGCTGAGCATCGCCATGATGGACCGGCACTCCACCGACCAGGCGCAGGCAGCCGTGGCACCGGACGACCCAAGGACGAGCACCGTCCAGGAGTAGACGCCCCAGCAGAACCCTCCGGCCGCCGCACCAGCGGCCGCTCAACACTCCGACCGGCCGTCACACGCCCCTTCCCAGCCGCAGCCGCCGACGACCAACGCACCGCGGCAGCAGTCCCTCGCGGCACCGCCCCGCACGACGTCGCCGATCGCCCGGCCGGACACCATAGCTCCTGACCGCCCGGCCGCGACGGCGCCCCCGCAGTCGCAGAGCACCGCCCCGGCCGTCGGCAACACGACCCCCGACCGCTCCGGTGCGACCGGGCAACAGCAGCCGGCGCCCGCGACAGGCGACGGCACGAAGCCGGGCACGTCCCAGACCACCAGCCCCTCACGGGCGTCGACGTCGCCGACGGAGGTCTGCCTGCTCGGGTTGTGCCTCGGCTGACCACGCCTGCACCCGGCCGTGCCCGGCGGGGACGAGGGAGAGGAGTTCGCGAGCCGTGTGTCAGCCCGTGAGCAACGACCTCGGCCGACGGAAGGGAGAGGACGCAGAGCCCATGAGTCACGGCAGCTGTAGTTCCGATCACAGCTGGTCGTGGAGGTGGTGTCGTTGCTGGTGGCAGGCTGTCGCGACGGCTTGATGATGGCGGCGCCAGGCTGTCCAGTGGAGGACGTGGTCGCGGTCCTGGACAGGCAGCGGGAGTACAAGGGCTCGTAGGAGGCGTACGAGTTCTGGGCAGGTGAGCGGGACGAGGCGGACCGGGCCGTCCGGGGCAGTCTTCGTGGTGGCGGCAAGGGTGAGCGCGAGGACGGCGGAGGCGACAAGGGAGAACAGCGACCAGCGCATCCAGGAGTTCCAGCAGGTCACCTGCCCCTGATCGAGGCCGGTGAAGCTCTTGCCGAGTTGGAAGGTCTCCTCGATCTTCCAACGACGACAGATCACCTCAATGAGGCGCCCAGGGCGACGTCGCCGGGGGTTCAGCAGCGGAAGTAGGACACCTCGCCGGTGTAGCGGTGCCGCCGCGCCACCAGCACGCTCGTCCCGTTCCCGTTCCCGTTCCCGTTCCCGTTCCCGTTCCCGTTGCTGTCGCTGTCACTGTCGGGGGTGTCGTCGGGGCGGACGTCGAGCCAGGCCCAGTCGTACTCGCGGGTTCCTTTCGTGCCGTGCCCGGTCGCCTGGCGCATCCACTGTCCGGGGCGCACTTTGTTGATCAGTTGGCGGGCCTCCCACCTGTGGCCGGCGCCGTCGATGACCTGGTGCGTCGCAGCCACACCAACCGCGTAGCCCAGCCCCAGTGACCGGATGCCCCGCCGCAGTTCCCGCCCGCAGTACACCTCGTCGGCGGCGAACCAGCGCGCCTCGATCCCGGCCGCGAGCGCGCCGGCAACCATGGACAGTGCTTGCTGCGGCTTGGTGGCGAACGTGATCTCCTCCGGGACCCCGGCCATCTCGCGACGTTCCTCGTCCTCGGCCCAGTCCGCCGGGAGGTACAGCATCCGGTCGATGGCCACGCGCGTCGTCGCGGTGACCACCGCCAGGTGGACCGCGACCTGGCACAGTCCCACCCCGCCCAGCGCGCCCGAGTACTGGTGGCCCGCGCCCACGCAGTCCGCCGAGGACTTCGCGTCCCCGGTCTCGTCCACCACCAACACCACCTCGTGACCATCGAGTTCACCGATCACCAGACGGGCGAGCTCCTCGCGGGCCCGCTCGTGATCGAACCGGGCCCTCGACAACAGGTGCTGCAGCCGATGCGGCCCGCAATGCCCCAACGCCTGCCCGAGCGTCCAGCAGTTCCGCGTGTCCACTTCCAAAAGCAACCCCGCGACCAGCTCCGCCGCCGTCGCGCGGGGCTCACGCCGCACGAAGCAGCCGGCGATCGCATCCATTACCGTCCCGAACACCCGGCCCCATGCCTGCTCGGCTATCGTGACCTCCGCGGCCACCTGTTCCTGATGTCTCGTCACAAAGCATCATGATCACGGTGGCCGTCTTCCTACTGTCCCCACCCCCGACAAGCTGCTGACCAGCCAAGACACCGGAACTACAGCTGCCGTGTCAGCCCCTTCAGTCGTAGATCTGGGTGCCCGCTGTAGTTCGTCGATCTCCTGAGACGGGTAACTGCGGTGTATGAAGGCGGAGTTACTGGACATCCCGC
>NZ_JBSFJX010000425.1:0-3034 GCF_053598275.1 Streptomyces sp. NPDC001156
CGGCTCGGCCCCGCGATCGAGGAGGAAGGTGACACGGGCCGGGCCGTGGTCGGGCCGGTAGTACCGCGTGATGTCCGCGCGCCGCCGGTCATATGCTCGAAAGAGCGTGACACCCCCGACCGGAAAACTCGATGTCTGATCCGACAACTCGTTCGCTCGACCAGCGGCTGGACGTGATCGCACGCCATCCGTTCCGCGCGAGGTTCCATCTGCGCGGGCGCGACCTGGCCACCGCCGAACTGCGCGGCCCCGCCACGCTGCGCCGACACGCCTACGACCTCATCGCCAAGCGGCTGGCACCGGCCGAGCCGTACAAGGACGGCAAGCAGACCCCCTACCGGGGCCACCCGGTCTTCGTCGCCCAGCACGCGACCGCGACATGCTGCCGTACCTGCCTGCAGCGCTGGCACGAGATCCCCAAAGGACGGGACCTGAGCCGCGCGGAACGCGCCTATGTGGTGACGGTGATCTGCCGCTGGATCGAGCGGGAGGTGGCGTCGGCCGCGGCGAGAGCCGTCGGCCGGGGCCCGGCCTGACGGGCGACGGGACGGGCCACAGGACCGCACGGGCCGTGCTTCCGGCGCCGATCATCCCGCAGAGGCGCCCAGGGCGCGGGCCACTGTCGAGCGAGGGCCGCTCACGAGATATCTTGATGTCGAGCAATGTTGCAGACGTGGAGCGGAGCACCCGGTGACTGACTCGACCATCATTTACACACACACTGACGAGGCCCCGGCCCTGGCGACGTATTCCTTCCTGCCGGTGGTCCAGGCGTACGCCTCGCAGGCGGGTGTCACTGTGGAGACCCGTGACATCTCGCTGGCCGGGCGCATCCTCGCGGTCTTCCCCGAGTACCTGAACGAGGACCAGCGGATCAACGACGCCCTCGCTGAGCTGGGCGAACTGGCCAAGACCCCCGCGGCCAACATCATCAAGCTGCCCAACGTCTCGGCGTCCGTCCCGCAGCTGAAGGCGGCCGTGGCCGAACTGCAGGCCCAGGGCTACGCACTGCCGGACTACCCGGACGAGCCGAAGACCGACGAGGAGCGGGAGATCCGCGCCCGTTTCGACAAGGTCAAGGGCTCCGCCGTGAACCCGGTGCTGCGCGAGGGCAACTCCGACCGCCGCGCCCCCGCCTCGGTGAAGAACTACGCCAAGACCCACCCGCACCGCATGGGCGCCTGGACCTCCGAGTCGAAGACGAACGTCGCGACCATGGGCGTGGACGACTTCCGTTCCACCGAGAAGTCCGCGGTGATCTCCGAGGCCGGTTCGCTGCGCATCGAGCTGAAGGGCGACGACGGCTCCACCACCGTGCTGCGCGAGTCCGTCCCGGTCCTCGCGGGTGAGGTCGTGGACGCCTCCGTGATGCGCGTGGCCGCCCTGCGCGAGTTCCTGACCGCGCAGGTCGCGCGCGCCAAGGAGGAGGGCGTCCTGTTCTCCGTGCACCTGAAGGCCACGATGATGAAGGTCTCCGACCCGATCGTCTTCGGTCACGTGGTGCGCGCCTTCTTCCCGAAGACCTTCGCGAAGTACGGCGAGACGTTCGCCGCGGCCGGGCTGACCCCGAACGACGGTCTCGGCGGCATCTTCAAGGGCCTCGAGTCGCTGCCCAACGGCGAGGAGATCAAGGCCTCCTTCGACGCCGAGCTCGCCGAGGGCCCGGAGCTGGCGATGGTCGACTCCGACAAGGGCATCACCAACCTGCACGTCCCCTCCGACGTCATCGTCGACGCCTCGATGCCGGCCATGATCCGCACCTCCGGCCACATGTGGGGCCCGGACGGCCAGGAGCACGACACCCTCGCGGTCCTGCCGGACTCCAGCTACTCCGGCGTCTACCAGGCCGTGCTCGACGACTGCCGC
Organism: Streptomyces sp. NPDC001156; assembly: GCF_053598275.1. Lineage (NCBI taxonomy): Bacteria > Bacillati > Actinomycetota > Actinomycetes > Kitasatosporales > Streptomycetaceae > Streptomyces > Streptomyces sp. NPDC001156. Next base: position 1,867 of record NZ_JBSFJX010000425.1, read on the forward strand.
GCCAACGGCGCCTACGACCCGGCCACCATGGGCTCGGTCCCGAACGTCGGCCTCATGGCGCAGAAGGCCGAGGAGTACGGCAGCCACGACAAGACCTTCGAGATCCCGACCACGGGCACGGTCCGCCTGGTCGACCAGGCCGGCAACGTCGTCCTCGAGCAGACCGTCTCCGCCGGCGACATCTTCCGCGCCTGCCAGACCAAGGACGCCCCGATCAAGGACTGGGTGAAGCTCGCCGTCACCCGCGCCCGCGCCACCGGCGACCCGGCCGTGTTCTGGCTGGACGCCACCCGCGCCCACGACGCCAACCTGATCGCCAAGGTCGAGCAGTACCTGCAGGAGCACGACACCGAGGGCCTGGACATCCGCATCCTGGCCCCCGTCGAGGCCACCAAGCTGTCCGTGGAGCGCATCCGCCGCGGTGAGAACACCATCTCCGTCACCGGCAACGTGCTGCGTGACTACCTCACCGACCTGTTCCCGATCCTGGAGCTGGGCACCAGCGCCAAGATGCTGTCGGTCGTCCCGCTGATGGCGGGCGGCGGCCTGTTCGAGACGGGCGCCGGCGGCTCCGCCCCCAAGCACGTCCAGCAGCTGGTGAAGGAGAACTACCTGCGCTGGGACTCGCTGGGCGAGTTCTTCGCGCTCGTGCCGTCCTTCGAGCAGTACGCGAAGGCCACCGGCAACCAGCGCGCCCAGGTCCTCGCCGACACCCTCGACCGCGCCACGGCGACCTTCCTCAACGAGGACAAGTCCCCGACCCGGCGCGTCGGCGGCATCGACAACCGCGGCAGCCACTTCTACCTGTCCCTGTACTGGGCGCAGGAGCTGGCCCAGCAGACCGACGACGCGGAGCTGGCCAAGGCGTTCGCGCCGCTCGCCGAGACGCTCGCGGCCAACGAGCAGAAGATCGTCGAGGAGCTGATCGCCGTCCAGGGCAAGCCGGCCGACATCGGCGGCTACTACCAGCCCGACCCGGCCAAGGCCGCCCAGGTCATGCGCCCCTCGGCCACCTGGAACGAGGCGCTGGCCGCCCTCGCGTAAGGCAGCCCGCACAGCAGCAGACAGCCGCCCCGGCCGGCCCCTGCCCTTCACCGGTCTGGCTGCGGACCGTCACCTTGACCGTCCGGGACTGTGCCGGGATGCCGAACACGTCACGGTACTTCTT
>NZ_JBSFJX010000426.1:0-3031 GCF_053598275.1 Streptomyces sp. NPDC001156
ACGGCAGACTGCCCCGCGCGACCAGCACGAGCACCCGCGCACAGAATCACACCAGGCCCGTGACCTGCCACTTCACGATGCACACCACTCATTGGCTGGCTGGATCTGCAACGGCAGATCCTGAGATGGAAGTGCGAGGGCCTGAGCGAGGCTGACGCGCACCGCTCCGTCATCCCGACCTCGCCGGTGATGACGATGGCCGGGCTCATCAGCCATATGCGGTGGGTCGAGCACACCTGGCTGGAGGTGCTGTTCCTGGGCGGCGACAAGACGCAGAACCCGTCCTTCGACGAGACGGACGAGGACGCCAACTGGCGTACCGACGGCATCCCACTGAAGGAGTTGCTCACGGAGTACGAGGCCCAGTGCGCCCGAAGCAACGAGATCGTGGCCGCGGCCTCCCTGGACGACGTCGGCCGCCACCCCGACTTCCACTCCGGCAACGCCAATCTCCGCTGGATGCTCATCCATCTCGTCGAGGAGACCGGACGGCACGCCGGGCACGCGGACATCGTGAGGGAGCTGCTTGACGGGGCGAAGGGCTACTACTAGGTCTTTCCGGTGGGGTCCGACCGAAGCCAGAGTCGGATCGAGGCAACGGTGACGGTGCCGTAGAAGACGTAGGCGCGTTTGTCGTACCTCGTCGCCACAGCCCGGAAGCTCTTGAGAGCATTGATTGTCCGCTCCACCTCGTTCCTGCGTTTGTAGACCGTCTTGTCGAAGCCGGCGGGCCGACCGCCCCTGCTGCCTCTGTGTTGTCGGTTGGCTCGCTGGTTCTTCGGTTCGGGGATCGTATGCTTGATTTGGCGTCGCCGCAGGTAGCGGCGGTTACGACGGGACGAGTAAGCCTTGTCACCGCCGAGATGGCTGGGCCGAGTCCGCGGACGTCCGCCGTCCCGGCGGGCAACACGGACACGCTCCATGACCGGGATGAGCTGCGGGGCGTCGCCCCACTGACCCGGGGTGATCAGCAAGGCGAGTGGGCGGCATCCGCCCTCACCGGCAAGGTGGATTTTGCAGGTCAGGCCGCCCCGTGAGCGTCCCAGGCCCTCATCGGGGCGGTGCTGCCGGGGCGTGCGTCTTTTCCCGGGAGCCGCGGGGGCTTCTTACGTGCTCCCGCGGCATGTTGGTGGGCCCGGCAGGAGGTGGAGTCCACGCTCACCATGGACCAGTCGATGAGGCCTTCCGCGTCAGCGTCAGCGAGGACAGCCGCGAAGATCCTGTCCCATGTGCCATCCGCTGACCAGCGTCGATGAGCTCGTACACGGTCTTCCACCGACCGAAACGCGCAGGCAAATCCCGCCAGGGCACCCCGGTACGCTGCCGGAACAGAATCCCGTTGATCACTCTGCGATGACTCTCCCAACGACCCCCACGCTGACCGGACTTCGGCAGATGCGGCTTCAGCCGAGCCCATTCTTCACTTGTAAGATCTCCCCGCCCCATGAACATGCCAACGAGCCAGGACCCAGGCAGTCACAAGATCCGTCGGACAGGCCCTAGCGAGGGGCTTGGGTAGGGGTCACCATGATTCGGCCTCCAAGAACAATCTGATCACCTCCACGAAGATCCATATGGAGAACCCCAGACAGGCAAGCCACAGGCCCCACAGGATCCAGCGGGCCTCTCGTCGCATATGCATGAGGCGATCATCCTCACTCCTGGCGCTGTCGTCGGCCGGTTTCACAGCCACGCGGCAGCAGTGGGCGTCACCCTGTAGCACTAGTTTGGAAGACGCCGTATGCGGATGGCGGCTGATCTGGCAGGGCACTGACCTGGTCCGGAGTGCGATCGGCACCGCTGTTCCCCGTGAGTCCCCGCTGCCTCCCGCCGGATCGGGCACGCAACGGGCACGACTGAGATCAGCCTCCCGGCCAGCACCCTCGCCCAAGTGGTCGGGGACGTGCATCTCCCGCGACTGAGGACCCGAAAGTCGTACGCGCGTGCGGCGATCGGACTCTATGATCACTCCACCCCAGCGTCCGCTGCGGCGGCGCACGCCTCCGAGACAGGCCAAAGACGATGACGAGTACGGCCCGCAAAGCTCCCTGGATCCTCGCCCGCTCCGCGCAGGCGGCGATAGTGGTGGCCGCCGTGGCGGACGTGTTCCGCGCAGCAGCAGTCCGGGATCGCTACCTGCACCGCACGGATGCGTCCCTGCACAAGTCGGGCTTCATCTCCATGATCTTCGTCTATCTGATGACTCTTGCGAGCGTGCTGTTCCTCGTGTGGCTCGCCCGGTCCCGGAGCAACGCCCAGGAGCTGTCCCCCCAGGCCTCGGTCCCGAGTCGGGGCTGGACGGTCGGCGCGTGGTTCACACCGGTGGTCAACTTCTTTGTCCCGCGCCAGTTGGTCCTTGACATCGGGCGTGCGAGCTCCGCGTCGTGGGAGCACAAGCGAGACACGACACTGGTGAACCTCTGGTGGGCGGCCTGGATCACGCACGCGCTGGTGCTCGTGGTGGCGGGCTGGGTGGCCCCAGGGTCGATGGCCTTCCTCGTGGTGGCGGAGGCGCTCATGATCGCGGCAGCCTTGCTGGTGGGGCTCGTTATCGAGCGCATCACGGCGCTGCAGGGCACCGCGCTCGGGGCCACCGTACCCGTCGCACCTCTCGCCCAGGGGTGAGGCACTTTTCCCGATGTGCTCCCCCACGGCGACAGCATTGGCTGCGCGCGTGACCGGCTACGACTAGAGCATCAGTTCTTCTGGAAGTGGTGAGCCGAGTCACTCACGTGCGGCGGCTCACTGTATCTAGGCTTGTGACCTGCGTGGATGCCGGGACTAGTTGTCATCATCTGTCAACGTCGGTTCGCCTCGGACGGCCCAGAGACGGCCCACGGCAGGCGCACGAGCAGGTCACTCCCACGCGCTTTTGAGAGTCCCGGTGCCGTAGCTCTGGCCGCTGTCCGGACGCTCTTCCGGGAGCGGGTCACGAATGTTGCCCGACGTTCGTTTTGACGATGGCGGCGACACTGCCGCTGCGGTTGGGCGCCAAGCCGTAGGCCCCACTGGATCTTGATCCAGTGGGGCC
>NZ_JBSFJX010000427.1:0-3023 GCF_053598275.1 Streptomyces sp. NPDC001156
CCGTCGTAGTCGATGAACAGCACCCGCTCGCTGTCCCACACGTCCACCGCGCACCAGGCCCGCACCGGGCGGTGCGGTGCGGCCGCATGCCACGCCGGCAGCGGCTGCGAACAGGAGAGACTCTCCACCGTCTCCTGCAGCACGGCGCGGCTGGCGGGCGGGGCGACGCGCTGCAGCGCGGCCACGGCGGCCAGGCCATGCGGGGACGGTTTTATCGAAGCCCGTCCCGCCACCTCACGACACAGCAGCACCTCCGGCTCGCGTTCCGTCATCCCGGCGCCCAGCCACGCCTCGCCCAGGCAGCCGCTCGCCCACGCCTCCACGGCAAGGACATCCCTGTCCTGCAGGTGCAGGGTTCGGGCCTGGCGCAGCACACGGTCCGACAACCGCACAGGGCCTGGCGCACGGCGCACCGACTTTTTGCCACCGCTCGACGTGCGGCGGCCACGGCTCTTCGGCATGCCTTCGAGTCTGGCAGAACAGCATGCGGCACAGGCCGGTGGCCTCAGGACAACCCTCGCCAGAGTGATAGTGGCCCAGTCCGGCCGACTTCGGCCCCCGGTCTACCCGGCAGCGGGGAGCGTGACGTTGATCAGGCCCAAGACCCCGGTCACCGCATCGTCGGTGATCTTCGCGACGGCCTTGGGCCACTTCACGCCGTAGGTGCGCGCGAACGCCTCGATCGCCTGCTCGGCTTGCGCGCGGTCCTCGGCGTCATGGATCTCCTGTATCGCCTTCGTCGCGCCCGGCGGCACGGACTTCGGCAGGGCGTTGGCAACATGCGGGTCTTGTGCGCCCAGCACCGCTGGTGCCGGGCGGTCAGGAACACCTCGGCCAGCGCCTTCCACAGGCCCATCCCGCCGCCGCCGACGACCAGTTCGGGCTCCGGCATGCCACATCTGCGGCAGTCGCGCAGCCGGCGCTGTGCCTCGCGCAGGTAGGCGACGGCTTCCTTGCGCGCGTCGCCGGTGGGGGAAGGGGACGAACATCTCAACGGCAAGGGAGGGACCGAGCGCGTCGAGCTGCCGGCGCCACCGGCTTGGGCCGGGAGATCGCTCCTGCACCCCGCCTCTGCCTGCCGGCCCACAGCGTCGAGCGTGGCACGCATCGAGATCTCCACGATGCCGGCCAAGCGGTCTGTTTCGTCGAGCCGGGCCACAACCGTATCCAGGACTCCGCGTAGGGCAGGCCAGTTGGGACTGCGTCTTGTAGTACTGCCGCACGAGCGCCGGATCCAATCGGGGGGATTCCTCCCCCTGAACGGCTCGCCCGATTGCGGGCGAGGTGACGTCACCTTAGCTTCAACACGGCGGAGACATTCTGAAAAAGCCGACATAATCCCTTATGTCGGCTTCCCTGGCGTCGAATGGAGCATTCATGTCGGTGATGACCGGTACACCACCCCAGCAGCAGTTCGGCCAGCAGATCGGCGCGCCGCAGCAGCAGCTCTCGCAGGTGGTCCAGCAGGCGATCCAGCAGGCGTGCCAGCAGGCGAGCCAGCAGGTCGCGCAGCGCATGCAGCAGACGCTGCAGCAGATCCAGCAGGTCCAGCAGCAGCTGCAGCAACAGGGCTTGGCCCACCAGGCGCACCCGTACCTGGCTGTCGCCCTGCATCACGCGCTGGTGCAGGGCGTGCGCAGCGCTGTGGAGCAGTCCGTGCAGCAGGCGCTGCCGACCGCGATCCTGACGCTGGTCCAGCAGAGCCAGCAGGGCCAGCAGGGCCAGCAGGGCCAGCAGGGCCAGCAGGGCCAGCAGGGCCAGCAGGGCCAGTGGGGCGGCGGTTACGGCCAGCAGCAGTTCGGCCAGCCGTTCCAGCAGTTCCAGCAGCCCGGCTTCGGCTTCGGGCAGATGGGCCAGCCCTTCGGTATCGGCTGACCCCCGGGCGGCTCACTGTGCGGTGTGCCCGGGGGGTCTTCCCGGGCACACCGCATCACCGTGAAAAGCGCGAGCCGCCCGTCGCCGGATCAGGAGCACAAGGACGACGTAGACGTAGGCGTGGTGAAGGTGGACGTGATGGTCAAGGAAAGGCCCGGAAACAACCGCGAGAGCGAGTTCGAGGGCGCGGCGGCGGGTGGGCCGGGACCCGAGGGGAAGGAAGCGGGAGAACGCAGGAAGGGCGCACCGTCACCGTTCACGGTGCGGCCGCGCCGACAGCGGTACATGGTGACACCGCTGCCGCAGCATCTGCTCCCCCTGGGAGTGCCGGAACTCGGCATGGACGCGGTGTGCGACCGGCTGGAGCGGATGCCCGAGGTCAAAGTGACCCGCAGGCTCCGGCCGTCGGAAAAGCTCCAGTCGAGCGGACTGCAGCCCTCCTGCCCGGAGATCGCGGTCGTCGAGGCGGCCGAGGCCCAGGTGCCGGCGATGCGGTCGCTGCATGTGCACATCGAACCCGACCTGCCCCTGTCCGCGGCCGGGCCCCTCGCCACGCCGGCCGCCGGAGCCGTGCCGCTCCGTGATCCGGGGCTGGTCATGCCCCTGGAACAACCCGTGGACATCACGTTGCGCGTCTGCGGTCCCGACGGTGAACCACTGGCAGGCGCGGGGGTGTTCCTGATCGGCTCGACATGGCCCGCCCAGGGCATCACCGGGGCCGACGGGACGACCACCATCACCCTGGCGACGGAATCCGAACACTCCGTCCAGTCCCTCTACATCCGGCCCAAGGACGGCTACACGGACCGCTGGATCCACCGCCCCGACCTGTCGGCGACCCAGGAGAACGTCGTCACCCTCACCCCCCTCGCCAAGGTGTACCCCGAGCTGGACCAGCGGCAGCAGTACGGCTGGGGCCAGCAGGCCATGCGGCTGGACCGGCTACCCCCCACCTTCCGCGCCTTCGGCGTCAAGATCGCACTCATCGGCTCTGGCGTCAGCGCCGAGCACCCCGATCTGAAACAACGGGTGCGCACCGGGACCGATCTCGTCCACGGCACGGACGAGGGCTGGGCGAAGGACGAGGTGGGCACCGGTACGCACGCGGCGGGCGTCATCGCCGGGGCGGACACCGGCAAGGGCGTCAT
>NZ_JBSFJX010000428.1:0-3003 GCF_053598275.1 Streptomyces sp. NPDC001156
ACAGCCTGCGGGGCTGAAGCCAGAGGCTCGAAACGGCTGGGCCGCCACCGCCGGACCGTCGAGCGCACGATGGCCGGGCTTGGCGGATGTCGCCGATTGCACCGCCGCTACGAGATCAAGACCGAGCACTTCCTGGTGTTTCTCGGCTTCGCCGCTGTCCCGTGCTGCTACAAGCCGCTCGTCAGGCTCACCACATAGGACACGGACCAAGCCTGGAGAACTCGTTCCCGTCGCCCACGCAGAGCCGAGAACTCGCGGCCGTCGTAAGACCCGTTGCAGCTCCGAGCCGGCGCACAGGACTACCTCGGCCACGTGCAGGGCCGGGCAGGGAGAAGTCTCGGTTCCTCCCCTCTTGACCGGCACAAACAGAAGACAGGCGCGGTCTCAAGGCGAGGCCGCGCCCGTCTGCTCTGTCGTGTGATTGTCTCGCGCACCGGTTCGAGATCGTGGGGATCGGCCGTACAGGCGGCCGAGGTATCCGTCGGAGATGACCGACGCGCCTCGCGGACCAGGGCACCGACGCCGGGAAACGGATCATCGGACGCAAGCGCCACCTGGGCTGCGACACACTCGGCCTGTTGCCACCGTCATGGTCACGGCCGTGAGTGTGTCCGACGCCGCGGTGGTCGACGCCTCTTGTCCCGCATCGCCGCCGGCCACCCGCGCGTGACCCATGCCTGGGTAGCCGCCGGCCACCGCACCACCGCCATCGACCACGGCGTCCGCCTCAGCGTCGACGTCCACCCCGTGCAACGCTCGGCCGGCGTCGAGGGGTTCATGGTGCCATCGAGTGGAGCATCGGCCGGCTCATGCACCGCCGCCGCCTCGCTCGCGACTACGAGATGCGTCCACACCGCTCCGAAGCCATGCGCGATGATCGACCTCATGGCCCGCCGCCTCACCGGCGAAGCCACCCTGAACTGGCGCGGAACCTGACTCGGGACCAAACGCGAATCAGCGGACCAAACGCTCAGTCGGGCTCCGAGGTCTCCGAGGGCTCCGAGGGCTCCGTTTCCAGTCGCGCCCGGGTCGCCTTGCCGTACGCCCCGAGTGCGGACGGGACGTGGTCTCAGTTTTGGTCTCGTTCATCGGTGGCCGGAGCCGTTCACAGGCATACGCGCCTGCCGACTGGAGCGCGGTGGTGAACGGGCACGGACAAGGCCGAACGCTGTCCCGCCCAGGAGGAACAGAACTCGAAAGCGAGCGCGGCGCAAGTCAACGGGCTGCCCGCGGTCAGGTCACGCCTGTGCTTGAACTGGCGAGTAGCGAGGAGTACGGAAAGTGAAGTGGCAGATGAAGCCTTGCGTGGGGCGGGGAGACACCGTTCTCGTGGTGACAGCGCACTCTGACGATCAAAGGAAGGCTCCGGGGCTGTCCGGCTGTCACCGGGTTTTCGCGGGCGGCTGTGCCGAATACGTGTCGAAGTTCTCGGCCTGGAGAATCAGCCAGCGCCAGGCGACTCCGGAAGATCACCGGCGGCTTCGAGCCATTTCTTCAGGTCGGAAAGCTGCCCATCGACACACCTGGCGTAGGTGGCCAGGAGCACAGGGACGTTGTTCCCGGCCCACTCCACCACCTGGGCAGGCGGGACCCCGTCGTTGAGCCACTTCGTCAGGCGCGTGTGCCAGTTGTCGTACACACGCCTCCCCGTGGGCGACTCGAAAACGTGCGGAGGCAACACGGCCTCGCGCGCACTGCCCCATGCCCGGCGGATGACGGAGCCCGCGAGAATGCGAGCGTCCGCCGCGCCGGCTTCGATCGCCTGGTAGGTGGAGCGGCTCACGCGGGCTGCGAGGAACGCCGACTCTTGGGTGCGGTTGTCGTGGAGGCGTCGGACTCGGATGCGGTCGCCGATGGCGCGGCGTTCATGCGCGAGCCAGGCGTCGACGTTGTCCGGCAGGTGGGGCATCCGGCCTATGCCGGGCCAACCATGATCAAAAGTCAGCCCGGAGAACCGGGCGTCTTCTGATCTTGAAACTCGTGCGACGGACGGCCACTCCCTCGTCGTAAAAGAGGCAAAGGTCCTCGCGCCAACCCCAACCGACAGTGCAAGCCCGCACTACACAGCCCTGCGGCGACGTGGCATATGCCGCAGGATCACAGGTAGTCCTAGAACCGAACGCCTGTTCACTCCTTCGGATAAACCGTGTTTGCCCAGCGCATCCGCGCACCAGACGCGTGAACCAAGGCCACGCATCCCCACGCCCCCCCCTCACACGCCGCCACACAGGAGGCAGGAATGGACCGCGAGCAAATCCTCAAGTTGTACGCCTGGGAGTTGGGGGCCTGCTTTCGGCACCCGGCCAAGAGTGAGGTGCCGACCACTCACGTCTGGACGGTGCGGACCGCGACCGGCGGCACCCAGGACATCCGCGCCTGCGAGGAATGCGTGATCGCCATGGAGGACATGCGGCGCGAGACTGCTTACCGCCGGGGAGTCGAGTACGTGCCCGGGCGCGTCTCGGAGGCGTAGCAGTAGGCTTGGCGCAAGGGAGTTGGCGCAGGTGAGGAGGCTTCTCGCGGCTCAACTTCAGGACGGAAGGCATCCGCGCACCTCGCAGGCCAGGACGGGGTGCCAAGAGCCTGACCCCGATGCTGGCGCGGAGAACTTCCTGTGAGTCCATCGCTGGCGGGGGGCAGGGCGTGAGGCGCTGGAGCCGAACAGGGGGTCAAGCGGAGCAGTCGAAAGACAACCTTGTCAGGCTGAAATGGACGCTGCTGAACGGTGAACGGGTAGGTCAGCAGTCCCGGTTCAGGGTTATTCGGGCTCGGATCGCGTTCGGGACGGAGAGGTCCAGGGTTCAAGGCTCGCGCAGCAAGCAGGCGCCATGCTGGTTGCGCAAGTCCGACGATCCTGCCGTCAGGCCAGCGCAGGCATGAAGCCACCGCGGGCGGTGCCCGAGGACAGCAAGGCAGACCAATCGAGCGCCTCGGGCAGTTGGTCCAAAGACAGGACGACTGCTCCGCCGGCCTGCTCAGCATCCGCGCACCAGTCGCCCATGC
>NZ_JBSFJX010000429.1:0-3001 GCF_053598275.1 Streptomyces sp. NPDC001156
TCCGGGCCGCTGGCCCGGAAGGCTGCCTGAGCCTGGAATCCCCACACACGCCCGAAGGCGCCCCGCAAGGGGCGTCCGGCCCCAAGGCCGGACGGGAATCACCCGCCTTCAGGCGGGGGAGCCTTCAAGAGAGAAACAGACAGCTTCAGCGGTTCGGGAGCCAGATGGGAGAGGATGCGAATCGAACTCTTCGCGAGATTCCACGGCACTGTCCGAGGCGGGTGCACATCGCCGGCGTCACCCGGCACGTTACGGCCGCGTGGGCCGCGCAGTGCGCCAGAAACCTCCTCATGAGCTGGGACGACACACGCACCGCCGGCATCCGGTATCTGATCCGAGACAACGGATACTTCACCGAGGGCTTCGACGTGGTCTTCACCGCCGTCGGTGCCCGCGCTGTGCCCATCCTGCCGGGCGTGCCCCGGATGAACGCGATCGCTGAGCGCTGGGTCGGCTCGTGCCGCCGTGAGGCCACTGATCGGGTCCTGATCACCGGAGAGCGGCACCTGCGCCTCGTCGTCGAGGAGTACGCCGGGGCGTCCGCCTTCCTGGAACGCCTGTACGCCAGCGAGGTGTGGGGGCAGGCGTCCTCCGGGACACCGGCCCACACAGCCTCGGACAAGAAACCGGCACCGTCGGTGACCACGGAGGTTGAGGAGCGCTCGCTGGACACCTACGACCGGTTCTTCGGCGTGATCGACGCTGGGCTGAGCACGGGCGAAGGGGCAGCCTGGTGAACGCGTCGAAGGGCACGAATCAGGCCCGGACCTCCCGCGATGTCGGCTCCGAACTCGTCTATGCGGCCAAGGCGTTGAAAGCCCGGGCCCTGCGGGACGCGGCCACCCCGCTTGTCGAACGGGCCCGCGACGAGGGCTGGAGCCACGAGGAGTATCTGGCCGTCTGCCTGCAGCGGGAGGTCGCCGCCTGGGACTCCCATGGCGCCGAGGGACGCACCGGGCGGCCCGCTTCCCCTCCCGCAAGTCTCTGGGAACGTCGCCTTCGATCGCCAGCGGTCCGTGAAACGCGAGGTCATCGCCCATCTGGGGACATTCGACTTCGTCGTCGGCAAGGAGAACGTGATCTTCCTGGGGCCGCCCAGGGCTGGTTAGCACTGCCCATTCCTCCTATCAGGGTGTGTCGAACAGTCCAGGTTGGTCGCGTTGCACCTGGATACGGAGCCCTTTGCGTCGTCCGCGGTTGACGTGGACGGCGGCGAGTTCGCCGCGTTGGACCTTGTGCAACACGGTCTGGCGGGCCACTCCGAGGGCCGTGGCGGCCTCGTCGAGGGCGAGCCAGCCATCGGGGACCTCCGGCTTGATCTTGTCGCGGAGGGCCTGGTCGATCCGGATGCGCCAGGGGGCGCCCGGGGTGATCTGCTCGCCGTGGATGAAGCCGTCCTTCATCCAGCGGTAGAGCGTGACCTTGCTGACGCCGAGGATCTTCTCGGCCTCGGTGATGGTGACCACGAGCGCATCGTCGCAGCCGGCACTGACATCGGCCTTCGGCGGCTGTTGGTAGGCGGGGATGTGGTGGGTGGCCCGCAGGATCGCGACCCGGGTCCTGGTCCAGGTCAGGCCGGTGGCGGTGCGGCGCTTCTGCTTGGCCAGGATCGCCGCGATGGAGCGGTCGTTGTAGTGCTGGGCCAGGCGCCGGACCAGGTCGATGGTGTCCTCGTCGGTCACCTGGACGCGTCCGCCGGACTTGTTCATCGTCATCGACAGCTCGGTACTCGCCCCGCCCTGCCAGACGATCTTCAGGTCGGCGATGCGGCGCTCGGCGTGGATGGTGATGCCGATCTCGGCGATGACCGCGCGGATCAGCTGCTTGCGCTCGCGCAGCGTGGTCGTGGGCGCTTCGAAGACGGCGCGGACGTCGGTGCCCGCGCTCGTGATCCAGGCCAGTGCCTGCTCGGTGAGGGCGGCCGGGCGGCGGGCCTTCTGCGCGGTCAGGTCGGCCTCGGCCGTGCGGACAGCGGCGAGTTTCTCCTCGAGGGTCTTCTCCAGGGTCCGGGCCACGAGGCGGTTTTCGGGTTCGACGTTGTTGAACTGCCGCAGTGCCCGCTCGGCCTCGAACCGGGCCCGCTCGACGGCGAGTTGGAAGACCGACAGGTTCTCCTGGTGGCGGGCGTCGGCCTCGGCCAGGGCCCGGGCGGTGGCGGTCAGCGCGGCCGGCTGCAACACCGCGAACAGCTCGTTCAGAATCGTCTTCTCCAGCTTGACGCCGCCGATGGACTGGCAGACCTTCTCGCCGGCATACAGCTGCTTGGCGCGGGCGCAGACATAGCGGGGGCAGTTGCCCTTGGTGCCCGAGTATCCGGTCTGCATGATCCGCCCGCACCACCCGCACCGCAGCAGGCCCTGCAGCAGGGCCCGGCCCTCGCGGACCGCACCACCGGCCTGTTCGCGCGGGTGGCGCCAGTTCGCCCGCAGCTTCGCGGTGTTGGTCTCGTACTTGTCCCAGCTGATGAAGCCGGGATGGTGGTCGGGGATGAGAACTTCCCACTGCTCGCGCGGCACCAGCCGGTCCCGGGCGACCACGTGGCCCGTCGCGGGGTCGACGCGTTTGTCGGTGCGGGTGCGGCCGAAGACGAACGCCCCGGCATAGGCCGGGTTGGTCAGGAAGTCATGGACGGCCGGATAGGTCGCCTCGGCCCAGGTGATCTGCTTCGAGCCGTTGCGGCGGCGGGGCAGTTTGAGGTGGTCCTCGCGCAGGCTGATCAGCACCTGGCGGGCCGAGCCGAGCTCGTCGAAGCGGCGGAAGACCGTCGCGATGGCCTCCTGCACGGCCTCGTCCGCCGTGATGACGACTTTGTCGGCCTCGTCGTAGTCGAGGCCGACCGGCAGGCCCTGTTTGAGTTCGCCCCTGGCGGCCTTGTGCTTGAGCCCGGCGGTCAACCGTGAGCGGATCAGGTGGAGTTCGGCCTCTTATGCGGACCTTGCCGATATGCCGCCGCACGGTGGTGCCGCCCTGGTCGTGGGCCTGGGCATCGTTTTATCGATCG
>NZ_JBSFJX010000430.1:0-2982 GCF_053598275.1 Streptomyces sp. NPDC001156
AGATGATCGGTTCCCACGCGCCGGCCTGCCTTCGAGCCGTGGCGGCTATCTGGGCCGACCACCCCGACTACCGAGAGGAATGGACGCTATGAGCGAGCGCATGACGGCCCGTGTGGGCTGCTGTTCGGCGACGAGGCGTTCATCAACACGGCGCACACCGGAGAGGAGCCGGAGCGGGTACCGGTGGAGCGCCTCGTCGCCGACACCGGCATTCCGCGTGACCAGCTGCCCGGTGCGCGGGTGATCGCTGTGCTGGGTGATGACGGCCAGCTGGAGCGTTTCGAGCGGGCGTGATGGGGACGGGGCGGCTGCTGGGGCCGTCCCGCCGGGCCGCGCTCACAGCTGGTACGGCGCCACCGTCACGCAGGCCCTCGAGGGCCGCCGCAGCTGCCGCGAGGCCCACGACTGAGGCGCCCACCAGCCCGCATTCGCGAACGGGTGACGAGCGCCTCCCCCAAGGGGGCTCGACACGCTCCAAGGTGCCTCGCTCGACTCGCCACCCATGCGAGACTGAGCCCCGGCGCCGCCCCGGCACACAAGCTGGCTCCCGTCAGGGCCGCCCCGTAACCCTCACCCGCGGGGCGGGCCCGCCAGGAGCCATCCAGCAGTCAGCCCGCCGCCCTGGCACGGCCACACCTCGGGACCACCGCCGTGCCACTCGATGAGGTCCGATTCGGCCACGTCCAGCTCATCCCCGCCCACCAGCCCGGCGTGTTGCAGGAACACCATCAACTCGTGCAGCGAGGACGCCGTGCCCAGGAACGCGTTATCGACGCGCACGCGGCGGCCGCCCGATCCGCAGGGCGCCGCCACGGTCACGCAATACTTCACCATGACTCCACCTTCCACCCGTAAGGGCCTGACCGCGTTCCGAGGTCAGATCTGCGAAATCCGAGCGAAAGGCTCACCCCGTTACTGAGAGGAATGACAGCCATGACCACCGACCGCGTTACTGTCCGCGTCCTGCTGCTGTCCGGCGACCAGGCAGAGCTCGTCGACCACACGTCGCCCGCAGCGAGCACCGAACCGAGGCGCTACCCGGCCACTGAGATCGCCTCCGCCATCGGCGTCGAGATCGATGATCTGCCGGGCGCGTGGCTGACCGCGGAGGTGGGCGACCATGGTCAGCTGTTCGGCTGGCAGTTCGCCTGACTCGCGAGCCCACGTCAGTGCGGGCGCACCGGACGGCCGTGCTCAGACTGAAATGTGTGAACGGAGCGAGCCGGGGCAGGCGCGGCTTGTGCCATCGGTCCATCCAGAGTTCTTCGTGCAGGTGAAGAGCACCCTCATTCAAGCGGGCTTCCAGCTCGTCGCCGACGACGACCACCGTCAGGCAGGCCTGCAGGTGACCCGTGTCCCTATCGGGGCCCTCATCGAGTGGAAGGCCTCCGACGGCTTCAACGCTCTGGCTGCGGAACAGCCCGGAACCTCACACAACAGCATGCTGGCCATCGTGCAGACGGCCGTCTCCGAGCTGCTGGTCCAACACGGGCACACGGTGACGGAAGCCCTGCACGGTGCCCTGCTCGTCATCGCCAACAGTTCCCGGCCGTCCGACCAATGACCGTTCCCCCCGCCCCGCCGCGTTGAAGGCCTGGGCGCCCAGCCACGTGTGAGACGCGCAGCCGGCTTGTCTCTTGCGTGCAGGGGTAGACCCGTCACGGAGGCTACCGGGTCTGCCCCTGCACGCTGGCGCCCGTGATCTCTCCCCAAAGAGCAGGCGCAGTGACCCACGTCCCTGGGCCACTGCCTTCAGCGTGGCGTGACTCCGCGGTGTCACGGGTCGCAGCGGCCTATCGCGAGGTCAACACACTGATGAAGAGCAGCGCTGATTTGTGCCACAACCTGATCACAGTGCCTTCACTGTTACCTCGGGCCGCGTCACTGTGTGCCCTTACTCCACGACACGCCCGCCGGATGGGGCCGAACAGCAGCGCCGTCGGCTGCGCACTGCTACGTGCCGCCCGATGAAGGAGAGACCTGGCAAGCGGGCACCCTCGCCGTAGCCTGGCGGAGGTCATGCGGGCCCGCCCGTGGTCTGCCTGTGCCATCAAACCGTGAGCGTGTACCGCCGCAGTCTGAGCGGCCTGGGTCACTTGAGCCTGGCCGCCAAGATCCAGCGTCAGCTGCTGCCCTCGGCCTCCTGCTGCGAGGCGGCCGAGTTCGTTCTGGCCGGGGCCTTGGTGCCCGCCGACGAGATCGCCGGTGACACCTACGACTACACGCTTGACCGGGACACCCTGCATGTGTCGGTCACCGACGCCATGGGCCACGACCTCGACGCTGCCCTCATGGCTACCCTCCTGGTCAACGCCTCTCGCCGCGCCCGCCGCGCCGGGGCCGGTCTCGCGGAACAGGCCCGCCAGACCCACCAGGCCCTCCTCGACCATGGCCGGCACACCTTCGCCACCGGCCAGTCGCCGCGTGTCGCCCTGGACGGCAGCGGCGCACACCTTGTCAACGCCGGCCACCTCTGGCCGTTGCGCCTGCGCGACGGCACTGTCGACGAAGTCCACCTGGAGATCAATCTGCCATTCGGCGTCTCCGCACAAGGCACCTACCGCGTCCAGAACATCGGTCTACGTGCGAGTGACCGCCTGGTCCTCTACACCGACGGCATGCAAGAACGCCAGGCAAAGACCATGGACCTACCCGGCCTGATCCGTGACACCGCCTCCGAGCATCCCCGCGAAGTCGTGCGCAACCTGACCGCCACGGTCATCGACGCCCGCAACGGACACCTTCAGGACGACGCCACCGTGCTGTGCCTGGACTGGAACGGCCCCCGCCACGGTGGGCGCAGCGCCCAGGCCGGAGCCGACGCCTGACCCGGACCACAGGCCCAGCCACACGTCATCGCCCAGCCAACGGCAGCATCGGCCGCCCCCTAGGGCGTGTATTGAGTCGTGATCAATGAGCGGTCCGGGTGAGGTCTTTGATCCAGATCATCGAGGCGCGCAGGTGGAGGCCGGCGAGGTAGCT
>NZ_JBSFJX010000431.1:0-2980 GCF_053598275.1 Streptomyces sp. NPDC001156
GGGCGACCAGCGTGCCCAACACCGTTCGGAGCACGCGGCTGAGCAACAGCGGCCCTGGAAACAGGACTCACTCCCGCTCAGTATTTAGGAACGGTTCGAGGACTGAGCCACTCGGGAGTCAAGCATCCGGCTCGAAGCCCTCAAGGTGCTTCGGCCGGATGTACGGCGTGGTCCAACGCTTGCCCAGGTCTGGGGCTACGCGGAATCCCTGGTGACTGTCCAGCGGGAACATCGCACACCTGCGGGGCCGTTCACCGGCGTCTTCGACGACCGGCCGCAGGCGCGGGCACACCTCCCGGAGCAACGCGCGCCAGTACGCCTCGATCACGTCGACCGTGCTTCCGCGTTCACACGCCGCCTGGATCTCCGTGTACTCCACGAACGCCCACCGCGAGGCGAGTTCCTCGAACGACGCCCACCGAGCCACGATTCGGCCACGCCACGCACGTCGGCCAGCTCCGCCGCACTTCCGTCGGCGAGCCCCCGATCACATCGTGCCCTCGTTGTCTGGGTCGGTCGCCCCGCCCACCTCGGGCACCCTCATCGGCACGCCGCAGAGGAAGTTTTTGCCGAACTGGGCGCCGCGGAAGGCCCGTTGCAGCTGCCGATCACTACCGCGTCGAAGCCGCGCCGGGGCCGGGCGCGCTGCTGGAGCGCGCGGCGGCGTCAAGGCACCCGTAGGTAGTCACCCATTGGTGGATGAGCCTCAAATCTTGAGCACAATTTCCACACATCCCTCTCTTCATCCCGGCCTCCATGGTCTAGATTGACCGTGCTTCAGCTGTTCGGACATGAGGCGACCAATGATGATCTATAGGTCCAGCGCTACGGGAAGCCGGCAGTCGCGTCCCCGGCGCCAGACGTGGGGGTGATCAGTTCTTGGAGCCCGGGGGGGGCTTTGGGTGCGGAGGGCACTCGAGGTTTTCGGCGGGTTCCCGCGCACCTTGAGAGTCCGGCAGGGCATTCAAGTCTGCCTCTGCCGGGGTGGGTTGTTCGAGCAGCTCTGACATAGCCGGGATCATGCTCGGGAGGGGGGACCTCCCAGGGGGAGGAAGAGCGCGGCGCGGGAGGCGGAGCCTCCCAGGGGAGGAAAAGCGCGGCGCGGGAGGCGGAGCCTCCCAGGGGAGGAAAAGCGCGGCGCGGGAGGCGGGGGCCTCCCGGAACAGTGTTAGGCGAACACGTCGAACCACTGGGGACCTTGGGGGGTTCTGTGCAACAGGGGGGACTGGCGCGCCCATTTCCGTCGGCGCGCGAGCGTCTGACGAACGGGGCGATCAAGCAGCCCGCGATCGAGTGGGAGCAGCGGTACCGCCGTACCGTGATCATCAGCGACACCGTGGCCACCGCCTTCGTGGTGGCGGCGATCGGCGACTTCTTCGGGGCCCGGGACGCGGCCAACTGGCATGAGAAGTGGGGAATTCTCGCGTTCTGCACCGAGCTGCTGGTGCTGGGGACGCTTGCGGTGAGCCGGGCGTGGGCTCCGAGCGTACTCGGCCAGGGCGCCGAGGAATTCCGCCGGCTCGGACGCTCACTGTTCACGGCGACCGTCGTACTGGCGCTCGGCGGGATCGCCCTCACCTCGCGCAACATCAAGCTCTGGATCTTCGTCGCGATCCCCGCGATCGGGTTCATCACCATGACCGCGCGGTATCTGCTGCGCCTCCGGCTGCACAAACAGCGGAAGGAAGGCCTGTGCCTGCGACCGGTGCTCGCTGCCGGGAGCCTGGGCACCGTGCGCGACCTGATCACCCGAACCCGCAAGTTCCCGCACCTCGGCTGGCGGGTGGATGCGGTGTGCACGACGGACGGTCTCGGCCTCGACGGTGACCAGCTGGACGGAGTGCCGGTCGTCGGCCAGTTGGTGGACGTGGCCAACCACGTCCACCGCGACGGCTACCGTGTGGTCGCGGTCACACCGGACCCGCACTGGTCACCGGACCGGTTGCAGCGGCTGGCCTGGAACCTCGAAGGCAGCGACGCCGAAATGGTCGTGGCCCCCGTCCTGATGGAGGTGGCCGGCCCGCGGCTGCACGTCGACGCGGTGCTCGGGATCCCGCTGCTGCGGGTCAGCATGCCGACCTTCACCGGGGGCCGCCGGGCGATCAAAGTGGTCGTCGACCGGCTGGGCGCGGCGATCCTGCTGATCCTGTTCGCGCCGCTGATGGTGGTCGTCGGGCTGCTCGTGCTGATGGACAGTCGGGGTGGGGCGTTCTACCGCCAGCGCAGAGTCGGCAAGCACGGCCGCGAGTTCACCATTCTCAAGTTCCGCACCATGGTCGTCGGGGCTCATGGGGCACGTGCCGAGCTGGCGGACCTCAACGAGGGCGCCGGCCTGCTGTTCAAGGTCCGCCGGGATCCGCGGGTGACCCGGGTGGGAGCAGTGCTGCGCCGGTACTCGATCGACGAACTCCCGCAGCTTTTCAATGTGCTCACCGGATCGATGTCGCTCGTCGGTCCGCGGCCTCCGTTACCGGAGGAGTCCGCCGCGTACGGCCCGGACATCCGGCGGCGGCTGCTGGTCAGGCCCGGGCTCACCGGCCTGTGGCAGATCAGCGGACGCAGCGACCTGTCGTGGGAGGAGGCCGTCCGGCTGGATCTGCGGTACGTGGAGGACTGGTCGCTCGCCCTGGACACAGTGATCTTGTGGAAGACGCTGCGTGCGGTGGTGTATGGGCAGGGGGCCTACTGATGCGCGAGGGTCGTCGTCCGACCGACGTGCGGAACGCAGGCCGGGAGGGCCTGCCTGGGGGGAGGAACGGGTCATGAAGGTCAGCGTTTTCGGGCTCGGCTACGTGGGCTGCGTGTCGGCCGCGTGCTTGGCCAGCATGGGTCACGAGGTCATCGGGGTGGACGTGAACCAGGTGAAGGTCGACCTGGTCAACGATGGCAAGGCCCCGGTGGTCGAGGAGGGGATCGGTGAGCTCGTCGCCGAGGTCGTGGGGACCGGAGGGCTGCGCGCCACTGGCGACGTCCGCGAGGC
>NZ_JBSFJX010000432.1:0-2979 GCF_053598275.1 Streptomyces sp. NPDC001156
CGCAGCACTACACAACCTCAAACTCGACGTCCGGTAACCGCAGCACCCACCCCGGCAAGGCCCACCTCACCCCGCATTACGGGATACCTCTTAGGCTCGAACCCGTCAGGGGCGGGGAGTTCAGCGGCATGGCGGACGGCGGCGGTGCGGCCGGGTCCCGTGGTCCGGGGGGCGCGACATCGACCGGCGGCCCCGGAGTCCCGGCCGGCCCGGCGACCGCCGCCACCCGCCGGCAGTCACCCGTCCGCCCACTGCTGCTGCGCCTGCCCGGTCCGCTCCGCACGCATGCCGGAACTGGGCGGCACCGAGGCGACCCGGCGCATCACCGCGGACACCCCGCACCCCAGGGTCCTGGTGCTCACCACCTTCGACCTGGACGAGTACGTGTACGAGGCCCTGCGCGCCGGTGCCTCCGGCTTCCTGCTCAAGGACGCCTCGGCCGATCAGCTCGCCGAGGCCGTCAGGGTGGTGGCCGCGGGCGACGCGCTGCTGGCGCCCGGTATCACCCGACGGCTGATCGCGGAGTTCTCGCGCCTGGACAGTGCCCCCCGGATCCCGCTGAAGACACGCGTCGGCGACCTCACCGAGCGGGAGACGGAGGTCCTCTCGCTCATCGCCCAGGGCCTGTCGAACGCGGAGATCGCCGGACGGCTCGTGGTGGCCGAGCAGACCGTGAAGACCCATGTGGGCCGCATCCTGGTGAAGCTGGGGCTGCGGGACCGGACGCAGGCGGCGGTGTTCGCCTACGAGTCGGGGCTGGTCCGGCCGTCGGGGTACTGAGCCCGGCGGGGAGACCCCGGCCCGTAGTACTTGAGACGGATGCCCAAGGCCCCCCTCACTGGTGACGACCGCCGGCCCCGCCTCCGCCTACCGTGTCAAGCGTGACCGAGACGACCCAGAGGCAGACGGCACCGGACGGTGCGTCCCGCCCGTACATACCGCGCAGCCCGGAGTACCGGGCGGCCGTGGAGGCCCTGCGCGGGCTGCGACAGGACCTGTTCCACGACGCGTTCGCCTACCGTCCGCTGCCTCGCAGGAGCGTCGACGGCGTGCTGAGCCGGCGGATGTCCGGCCGCGCGCGGGAGTACGCGGCCTGGCGGCCGCACGCCCTGGTGGTCGCGGCCGGAGTGCTGGCGATGTTCGCCGGCTGGGCGGGTGAGGGCAGCGGCCCTGCGGCCTCGGTGTCCGGCCTGCTGGCCCTGGTGCCGGTGCTGCTCACCCTGGTCCGCCCGGTCGGGGCCTTCTGGGTGTCCCTGATGGCGACCGCGGCCTCCTCGCTGGTCGCCGGCGTCTTCGGTGACTGGCCTTGGCAGCCCGGCAGCTTCATCTCGCATCTGACGGTGCTCACCGTGGTGGCGATACGCACCCGGCCGCGCACGGCGGCCTGGATGTGGGTGATCACCGCGGTCTACGCCTTCGTCGTCGAGGCCGCGTTCGGCTACCACTTCAGCAACAACTCGGCGCCCATGCTCGTCCTGTCCGCCCTGGCGCTGCTGGCCGTCACCATCTGGCACACCCGCCGCAGCGCCGAGCAGGAGATGACCGCCCAGCAGACGGTGACCGCCCACGAGCGCTCCCGGCGCACGCTGCTCGAGGAGCGCACCACGATCGCCCGCGAGCTGCACGACGTGGTCGCCCACCACATGTCGGTGGTCGCCATCCAGGCGGAGGCCGCGCCCTACCGGGTGGAGAACCCGCCGCCGGAGCTGGAGAAGGCGTTCGCCACGATCCGGGAGAACGCGGTGGCGGCCCTGACCGAGCTCCGCCGTGTGCTCGGTGTCGTACGGGCAGAGGACTACGAGGCGCCGGACGCCCCGCAGCCCACCCTCGCCGACCTGGACGCCCTGCTGGCGAATGTGCGTGAGGCGGGCCTGGACGTGGAAAAGGTGATCACGGGCGCGGTGCGGGAACTTCCGCAGGGCGTCGAGCTGTCGGCGTACCGCATCGTCCAGGAGGCCCTCAGCAATGCGCTGCGGCACGCCCCGGGGGCGCCCGCCCGTGTGGAGATCGGCTATGTGCTCGGCGGGCTCGGCCTGCGCGTGGTCAACGGACCGGCGCCGCAGGACACCCTGAAGAAGTCGACGCACGGTGCGGGACACGGCATCACGGGCATGCGCGAGCGGGTCTCGATGCTGAACGGGGAGATGACGGCGGGGCGGACGGACGACGGAGGGTATGAGGTGACGGTGTACCTGCCGGTGGCCACCGCGGAGGACTCCGCGTGACGACGGACGCCATCCGCGTACTGATCGCCGACGACCAGATGATGGTCCGGGAGGGCTTCTCGGTGCTCCTCGGGGCGATGCCGGACATCGAGGTCGTCGGGGAGGCGGTCAACGGCAGGGAAGCGGTCGAGCGGGTCCGTGAACTGTCCCCGGACGTCGTGCTCATGGACATCCGCATGCCGGAGATGAACGGCATCGAGGCGACCCGGAAGATCGTCGCCGCGGACGGGTCGGCGAAGGTGCTGGTGCTGACGACGTTCGACCTCGACGAGTACGTGTACCAGGCGCTGCGGGCGGGGGCCTCGGGCTTTCTGCTCAAGGACGCCTCCGCACGGCAGCTGGCCGACGGAGTGCGGATCGTGGCGGCCGGCGAGGCGCTGCTCGCCCCCTCGGTCACGAAGCGGCTGATCACGGAGTTCTCCAAGCTGTCCGAGGGCCCGCGCCTCGCCCCCTCCGCGCACGCGGCGTACGGGGAGCTGACCGACCGGGAGACGGAGGTGCTGGTCCTCATCGCGCAGGGTCTGTCGAACATGGAGATCGCCGGGCGCCTGGTGGTCGCCGAGTCGACGATCAAGACCCATGTGAGCCGGATCCTGGTGAAGCTGGGGCTGCGGGACCGGACGCAGGCGGCCGTGTTCGCGTATGAGGCACGTCTGGTGACCGTTCCTAGTCAGTGAGCAGGAGTGAGTCGTGTACCCAATCCTGGTCAACTGGCGCATCCCGAACGGTGGTGGATGCACTGGTCTCCCGCGTT
>NZ_JBSFJX010000433.1:0-2951 GCF_053598275.1 Streptomyces sp. NPDC001156
GGGGAGCCAACACCTACACCGTGACCTACCCGGGTGACTCCACCCATCAGGCCGTCAGCGCGTCCGCGACCGTCCAGGTCTCCCGCAGTGCCACTGCGGTGTCCATCAAGACCGACGCTCCGTCGTACGCCTACGGCGCGACCGCAAAGATCACCGCCCACCTCGGCACGACCTATGACGGCCGTACCCTCGCCATCTACGCACAGCCTTACGGCGGCAAGAAGGCGCTGATCGAGACCGGCACGGTGGACAGCCACGGCAACCTGGTCACGACCTACAAACTCACCCGCAGGACCACCTTCACCGCGGCTTTCGCCGGCGACTACCGTTTCGTCCCGGCCACGGCCGCCACGACGGCGTCGGCCTACGCCAAGGTGTCCGAGTCGCTCAGCGGCTACTACGGGAGCACCCACTACGCCGGCCTTCTCTACCGGGTCTACCACCACACCGCCGAGGCCAAGCTGAACGCCACGGTCACGCCCAACAAGGCCGGCCAGTGCGTGCAATTCCAGGTCCAGCGGTACTACGGCGGTGCCTGGCACACACAGAGCACCTCCTCCTGCCGCACCCTCAGCACCTCGAGCACCGGCTACGCGACGCTGAGCCTCACCAAGGCGGTCAACAGCAAGTTCCGTATGCGGGCCGAGTACGTCCACAGCAGCAAGGACACCGGCAACCTCAACACTTGGGGCGCATGGCAGTACTTCACCGTCAGGCAGTGACGCACGCGGTCCGCTGCGATAGCCGCCGACCGGGTGATGTGCGAAGCGAGCGGCAATCCGAGCTCGGCGGCGAGCTCGGAACCGTCGACGCTCGATGACAGAAGCCATGGCTCGGGAAGCGCGTCGGCCCCCGGTAGCACTTGCCGGGCATCCGCATCGGCCAGATGCTCCAGCAATTCGATGAGGCCGGCACGGTACTCGTCGTCGGTCGCCCGATCGGCTCCGCGGCGCAGCGCACGGATGGTGTCGAGGTCGTTCGTGCCCGGACCGCGGCCGATGCCCAGGTCCATGCGACCGATGTGGAGCGCCGCCAGCGTGGTGAACTGCTCGGCGACGGCGAGCGGAGCGTGGTTCGTCAGCAGGACCCCACCCGAGCCGACCCTGACCCCGGAGGTCGAGGCCGCGAGATGGGACGACAGCACAGCGGGCGCGACGCTGCTGACAGACCGATACGGGTGGTGCTCGGCCACCCAGACCCTGCGAAGGTCGAGCTCACTGGCCCGTCGCGCGGTCGAGACCACCGCGGCCAGGGCGTCGCGGGCTCCGGCGCCCTCTTCTGTCAACGCCAGGTCGAGGACGGACAGCGGCGGCAGAAGTCCGGCTGCCGACGGCGGTTTCCCCGGCCCTCCGCACCGAACGAACCTCACCCGGTTGGTGCTGACTGATTTCCACGAGCGCTCCTGATCCTTGAACGATGTGGTGATGCCGGTACGTCAGTCGCATCTGGCATCTGGCGGGCGTCCGTCTCACGGGCCGACCCAAGCGGGCGGGGCGGTTCTGAACGGCCGCGACTTGTTCCCCTTCTTTCCTGTGCTCCGGCCGTCGCTGACGCCCGGCTGAGGGACGGTGTGACGAGCCGTCCGCGAGCGGGACGGGCGATGCGTGGTGAGACTGAGAGGACGGGAAGGAGGCAGGAATGAGCCCGGTGGCGCTTTGTGTCCGCTTCACGCTGCGCGAGGGTGCAGGAGAAGCGTTTGACAACCTGGTCCGGGAGACCGCTGCGGCGATCCGTGCGCACGAGCCCGGCACGCTGGTGTACGTGTGCAACGAAGTCGAGGGGGCGGCGAACCAGCGCGTCTTCTTCGAGCTCTACGCCGACCACGACGCCTTCGAGGAGCATGGGCGTCAG
This sequence comes from Streptomyces sp. NPDC001156, assembly GCF_053598275.1. Classification (NCBI taxonomy): domain Bacteria; kingdom Bacillati; phylum Actinomycetota; class Actinomycetes; order Kitasatosporales; family Streptomycetaceae; genus Streptomyces; species Streptomyces sp. NPDC001156. Next base: position 1,852 of record NZ_JBSFJX010000433.1, read on the forward strand.
CCATACGTCCGTCACCTCCTGTCGGAGTGCGAGAAGTACGCGGAAAGAACCGAGATCGACCGCCTGCGGCCCTACGCCGGCAAACACCCTGCCGGGTCCGAATAGCAGGTCTCGCCAGAGCTGAGCTGTTGGCAGTTCTTGCCGGAGCCGGAGCCGGGCGTCGGCCGCGGGGTGCCGCCGAGCACCGCACGCCGGGGGCGGTTCACGGTGCGGGCGGCGCGGTCTGACAGCCCGCGTGCCTCGGGGCTGCGCGTCAGGCGGCGGGCGCCGAGGCAAATGACTGCCGTCGCCTGAGCCGGTCGGCGACCGTGGTCAGAAGCTCGTCGGACAAGGCCGGGTCGGCTACCGCCCTGGCCATGAGCATGGCGCCGACCAGGGCGCTGAGGGTGAGCATCGCCTCGGCCCGCGCCTCTTCGGAACCGTCGTCAAGGCGGGCGATGAGGTCCAGGTACGTGCGGACCTGCCTTTCGTAGGCCTCTTTGAGGCCTTGGTCATCGCGCCCGGCGGCGCCGAGGGTGGCCAGGGCGCATCCGGTGCCGGGCGCATCGCGGTGCTGCTTGGCGAGGTAGGAGTCGATGAGTCCGGTCCGTGGTTCCTGCTCGTTCGTCCGCGCGGCCCGCTCCATCTTCGCTGAGCCCTCCTCCAGGGCCAGGGCCGCGGCCTGCGTGATCAGATCGTCACGCGAGGTGAAGTGCTTGTAGAACCCGTCGTGGGTCAGGCCCCCCTCCTTCATCAGGTCCGCGACGCCCGGGCGTGTGAGGCCCTCCTCACGGATGCGTCTGGCGGTGACCTGCAGGACGCGCTCACGCGACGTGGCTCTGGCTGCCTGAGAGTGGCCCATGTCATGACCTCCCGGTATCTGCCCTTCGACCTGGCAATCTGGATGACGCCCATCATGCAGATGTGATTCGTGCTGCTCCGCGCCCGGTCCGCCCAGGCGGCCTCTGTTGCGGGAAGTGATCCGCCCCCTGACCCCTGCCTCGAGTCCGAGGCGTCATTTGACTCTCAGGATGATGGTGGTAATCCTGAATCTAGATGTCCTTCATCATCCATCGTTCGGAGGAACCATGTCCGAGACCTACGACCCCCGCCGGACGGCG
>NZ_JBSFJX010000434.1:0-2935 GCF_053598275.1 Streptomyces sp. NPDC001156
CAGGACGCCAGATGCATCTCGTACACCGAGAACGGCGCCTCGTGCACCGCAGTGTCCGCACGCTGTGCCAGCCACTCCTCGTCCCCCCACACGTAGTGGGAGGCGGTGACGATCGAGGACGTGTTCGGCGGTGCCTCGGTGCGGCGCGCCAGCGGGTCGGCACGCAGGGTCCTGGAGCCGTCCGGGCGGGTGATCTCGAACTTGTACAGTTCGCCCTCGCCGATGCCCGGCACGAACAGTTCCCAGACGCCGCTCGAGCCGAGCGAGCGCATCGGGTGGCCGCTGCCGTCCCAGAAATTGAAGCTCCCGGCCACGCGCACGCCCCTCGCGTTCGGCGCCCACACCGAGAACCGGGTGCCGGTCACGCCCTCGTGGGTCATCGGGTGCGCGCCGAGCGCCGTCCAGAGCTCCTCGTGACGCCCCTCGCCGATCAGATGCAGGTCGAACTCGCCGAGGGTGGGCAGGAAGCCGTACGCGTCCTCCGTGTCCTGGACCGCCCCCTCGTAGGCGACGACGAGCCGGTAGGCGGGGACGTCGCTCAGCGGCAGCAGCCCCGAGAAGAACCCGTCGCCGTCGTCGTGCAACTCGGCCCGCAGGGGACCGGCGACGACCGTGACGGACAGCGCGTACGGCCGGAAGGCCCGGACGGCGACGCCACCGGGCACCCGGTGGGCGCCGAGCACCGAGTGCGGGTCGTGGTGCATGCCGCCGAGCAGCCGCTCGCGGTCACCGGCATCGACGGCCGGGGAGACGGCCACCTCCACCATCTCGTCGGCGAGCGGTTCCGCGGCCGTTCCGATCGCGACAGCCTCGGCCGCCTGTGCGGCCACCTCGGCTGCCTCCGCGGCGACTTCGGCCACCTCCGCGGCGATCTGCTCCGGGGCAGCCCCAGGTACGGCCACCTTCTTCGCGCCGGCCTTCCGGGAAACGGGCTCGGCAGCCGTCTTCTGGGCGGCGATCTTCTTCGCCGGAACCTTCTTGGCGGCGGTCTTCTTGGCAGCGGTCTTCTTGGCCGTCGTCTTCTTCGCGGCGGTCTTCTGCGCAGCGGATTTCTTGGCCGGAGCCTTCTTCGCCGCCGTCGTGCCGGCAGTTAGTTCCTCCGCCTCGGCAGCCGCCTTCCCGGCCGCGGCCTTCTTCAGCCCTGCCGTCGCCCTCGGCGTCACGGCCGCCGCTTTCTTCGCCACCGCCTTCTTCTTGCCGGCCGTCGACTTTTCCGCCGCGGTCGCCGTCTTCTTCACACCGGTCTTCTTCGGACCGTCGCCGTTCTTGTTCATGATGTCGTCGTCGGACGGAGGACGGGGGGTCACGGACGGGGCCTCCTCGGCACGGAGTGGTGGGTCATGTGGTTGCGTCGGCGCCGGCGGACAGGCGGCGTATCGCCGCCATCGGCACGGGCAGCCAGTCGGGGCGGTGCCGGGCTTCGTACAGCACCTCGTAGACCGCCTTGTCCGTCTCGTACGCGCGCAGCAGCACGGGGTCGGTGCGCGGGTCGCGTCCGGTGACCTCCGCGTATCCGGAGCAGTACGCGGCCCGGCACGCGGCGGCCCACTGCGGTGCCGGCGGCGCGGCCGAGTGCGCGGCGTAGTCGAAGGAGCGGAGCATGCCCGCGACGTCCCGTACGGCCGGCTGGGGCATCCGGCGTTCCGCCAGCGGTTTCGACGGTTCGCCTTCGAAGTCGATCAGCGACCAGTCTCCGGACGGCGAGCGCAGGCACTGGCCCAGGTGCAGATCGCCGTGGATGCGCTGGGCGGTCCAGGTGTGCCCCTCGGCGGCGAGGTCGGCGAGCGTCTCGAACGCGGACCGCAGCCCGGGCACGTACGGCCGCAGCACGGGCACCGCCTGGGCCGCCGCCTCCAGATGCTGGATCATGCCGTCGGCGAGCACTCGTATCCGCTGATGTCCCAGGGTGACCGTGGGCAGCGCGCGGGCCAGTGCCATGTGCACCTCGGCCGTCGCCCGGCCGAGCGCCCGCGCCTCCGGTGCGAAGTCCGAGCCCTTGGCCAGCTCGTGCAGCGCCAGTTCCCAGCCGTCCGTCGCACCCCGGACAAACGGTTGCAGCACGCCGAGGACGTACGAGTCGTCGTGGCCGTCGAGGTCGGCGAGCAGCCAGCCTGCGGGCGCGGGCACCCGGGCGCAGCCCTCGTGCGCCAGCGCCAGCGGCAGCTCGAGGTCGGGGTTGGTGCCCGGCACGACGCGCCGCAGAACCTTGAGGATGAACGTATCTCCGTAAACGACGGAGGAGTTGGACTGCTCGGCGGTCACCAGCCGCGGGACGAGTCCTTCCCCTATCCGCTGGCGGGCGTCCCCCTCGAAGCGGAGCCGGCCGATGCGGGCCCTGGTGCGGAGCGCCTCCAGGAGGACGGCGGTGGCCCGGGGGTCGTAGAGCGCCTCGTACACCGTCCGCCCGGCCAGGGGCCCTTCGCCGGGATGTCCGATCAACGCGGGCGCCAGGCGGGGCGGGAGCGCCTCGCGCACGCCGATGAGCAGCTGGTAGCAGTCGCCGGGGTGGGGTACGGCGCTCTGGGCGGGGACGTCCGGCTGATGGGCCCGTACGAGCAGGTGAAGCAGACCGAGCGGACCGCCGGAGGGCAGCAGTTCGGTGGCCGCCACCAGGGAGAACCCGGTGACCGGCCGTCCCTTGCCCGCGAACCAGCGCTGCCGTGGGAGCCACTCCCGCAGGAGCGGGTCGAGGGACGCGAGGAGACCGGGCTGGGTAGCGGTGGGGTGGGTGACGGCTTCCGACATGGCGTGCGTCCTTTCCCCGGGGGGCGGTCGGGGTACTACTGCCTGCGTGCCCCGGGCGGGGCGGTGAAAACCGCCCCGCCCGGGACCACTACGCGACGTTCTTCCGGAGTCGGAACCAGTAGAAGCCGTGGCCTGCGAGGGTGAGGAGGTAGGGGAGTTCGCCGATGGCGGGGAAGCGGACTCCGCCGAT
>NZ_JBSFJX010000435.1:0-2904 GCF_053598275.1 Streptomyces sp. NPDC001156
CGGACGGCCAGCCGGGGCCCCGTGCTGCCCGCATCCCGAAATTCACCCTGAACCCGCCAGACACCGAGGATCAGAGTTCACGCGGTGGATCCAGGCTCAAGAGCACCCTGAAGGGAGGGAAACCCACAGGTCACGCCTGTGATGCCCCAACTTCGCTCCTAACGCGGGGCTCTGGCGTCGAGGGCCGTGATCCGACACCCCCGGGGCCGTCTCTGGGCCGTCCGAGGGCAGCCGACGACGACAGACGACGACGGCTTACCCCTGGTCAGAGATGGCGGGTTGGGTACCGCCGCAGGTGCTCATCCGCGAAGCTACGTTGAGGAAGCCCCGATCGACGCCCTGAGCCCAGGCGCACCATCCTCAGTAGCAAACGGGTCTCAGACACAGACCCAGCAGTAGAGGCGTTCGCCACGTTCGATGGCGCCGCGTGCCAGCGCCGACAGTTCACTCTCTCGGCTGTAGTGCAGGCTCACTCAGCAGCTGGCGATGATATCGAGGGCTCCTTAAAACTGGTTCTGCCCGCGATTCAGTGAGTCCGCAGGTCAGCCGCTGGCTGCGGGAACGCAAGCTTGGGCAGCAGATGGCGCTGCATGGTCTCGGCCACCTTGCGCTGGCGCTGGTAGAGGCGGGCGTTCTCCAGGGCGAGGCCGGCGCGGCGGGCGATGTCCTCCAGCAGGGCGATGTCGGTGGCGGTGAACTGCTCGGGCTGGTCGGCACGGCCGAGGGTGAGGGCGCCCAGTACCTCGTGCACACTGCGGAGGGGGACCAGGACTGCCGAGTGCATGCCGGTCGTCTCGAACAGACGCCGCTGCTCGACCGCAATACCCGGGTTGGTTCGCCCCCGATAGGTCTCCGGGCCGGCGAAGGTCGGCGCGACGCCGCGCAGGGCGCGAGCCAGGGGCATGGGGGACTCCTGCTGCACCGGCGGCATGGGCCCCTGGAGGTCCCCCCGGAACGCCACGGTGCCCCCCTCGGCATGGGCGACGGCGAAACGGACCACCTCGTCCTCCTCGCTGATCAGGTCGATGACGGCCCAGTCGGCGAGGCGGGGCACAATCAGATTGATCAGGTGGCGCAACGCCTCGTCGATGTCCAGCGTGGAAGTGAGTAAAGTGCTGGTATCGGCGAGCAGCGCAAGCCGTTCCAACTCCGAAAGCCTCCTGGTGACCGGGGGCCGCTGGGCAGGCTGCCCGGAACGTCCTGCGGAGTGAAAGAGGACGAGCGTGGCGGACGGCGGGAGGCCGACGCCGCAGGGAGTGGCCAGCCATGAGTCCGGCAGCAACGTGCCATCGCCGCGCTCGAGCCACTCGCCGTCACCCTGTTCCGTGCGCCCGGCGAGGACGCATTCCCTCATCCGGCACTGGGCCCTCGGGACGGGTTGCCCGCAGCTAGTGCAATGCAGCAGGTCGTGGGCGTCCTTGCCGACCAGAGCAGAGACGGGGCGGGCCAGGAGTTGTTCGCCGCGCCTGTTGACAGCGACGATCAAGCCCTGCGCGTCCGCCAGGTAAGCACCCGTGCCGAGGGCGTTGGCGACCGTCGTCTGAGGACCATCTGGGCCTGTCATGGCGTGCCTCCCGTCACCGGAGAAAACACCCTCGGCCACCCGTGCTCTCCTTCGGGGTTCCCCTGGAGGCACAGGTAATGCGCATAACAGGAAGGGTCGATACAACTTTTCGCCGCTCACCTGAGCGTCCGTTTCGCTGGCACGGCCACAGACGCCGAGTCGGTCATGCCGTCCACTACCGAGGACCTCTGGCAGCTGAGGATGGGGCCGCCTCTGCGCCGTCAGAGGGCGCTCAGGTCGCAGCGCTGATCGATTTCACGGCCACAGGTCAGGGCCCCGGCCCTTTACTTCTTCGGCTACTGATCGCGCCCAGACAGTGTGATCGACGTCCCCTGGGCGGGTCACAACCTGCCGGACGAGTGGCCCCGGACTGCCGGGCAACGCTCGGCCGTGCCCGCTGCGTGCGATCAGGTATCCCGACTCCGTGTAACTCGGGGCAGGCCGATATCTCTACCGAACCCGGGGCGATTCAGCTGACGCCTGCGCCGCAGTCGGTGCGGATCTCGGCGCTGGCAGCCGTGGAGTCGTCTGCCTGGATGCCGTCGATTTCGACCGAGACCGCCAGCCGGTAGTTATAGGTGCCGACCCGTCCTTGAGGGCATGGAGCAGACACTGCGTGCCCGGACTGGTCCTGCTGGGATGTCCAATCGGTCTGGCGACGATTGTCGTACCGGCGCCAGCCGGACCAACTGTCGCGTTCAATCGTGTAGTGCTGCCGCATCTTCGCGGTGCGTCCCGAGCAGTGCGTGTGGAAACCGGCGGAGTGGATCTGCGCCCGTGGCCGCGCGCCACCGACCACGATTTCGCCGTTCACAGCGACGGGTGAGACCGTCGTGGTGCACCACCACCCGTGCACAGCGATGATCTTCACGTAGTCGCATGCGGTCTCGCTGCCAGGCGCTTGGTAGTCGGTGACGCGGACAGCCTTGGGATCCTTGGGAGCAAGGCCGACGTCTCCGATCGTCATTCGCACCGAGCTGTCACGCAGCTCCTCCGCCCGCCACGCCAGCTGCGTCTGTATCGGCTCGGGCTTGACGCTGGGCGTTTGGCTCCTGGACGCGCACGGCGTCGCATTCGTCGGCAGAGCGACATGGCGCGGCCCCGAGCCTGCCGTGGATCGGCAGGCCGTGATGGTGAGCACTGCTGCGGCCAGCGCCGGGCCAGCCAGAATTAGTCGCATCGCCGCATCTCCCCCGCATGGACGGAGCGTGCTACCGCTCCGAGCCGCTTGCCACCGACGGTCATTGAGTGGTGTGCATCGTGAAGTAGCAGGTCGCGGGGCTGGTGTGCGTCGGCTCCGGGGTACTCATGCTGGTGACGGGCGGGTGACTTCGGTGGAG
>NZ_JBSFJX010000436.1:0-2834 GCF_053598275.1 Streptomyces sp. NPDC001156
ACGCGGGAGACCAGTGCATCCACCACCGTTCGGGATGCGCCAGTTGACCAGGATTGGGTACAAGACTCACTCCTGCTCACTGACTAGGAACGGTGTGCCAGCATCTACTGTGACGGCTGGGACCGGTGACGGCAGGCGACGGCCCTTCGGTCCACTCCCGCCGCTTGATTGCAAGGAGCCTTCGATCGTCCCTGTGTGCGCCCTGCGGGGTGAAATCCGCACACCAAATGTGCAACCGCCACACGGGGTGTGGTGGATCTGCACATGTGCCTGCCGGATGGCGCTCTGTTGATATGGAATTTCCAGTTCGGAACCACCGTGGCAATACCCGTCACCTCCCGGTGCCATGGAGCGTGTAGAGAGGTTGTCCTCAATCCGTGTTCAGGTCTGCACGGATGAGCAATCTGTGCAATGAACTCCTGTGGTGGGAGCACCGATTGACTGGATGCTTGGTGCGCTCCGTGATTTGATCCTTGCGCCGTCAGGGCCGCGCGAAGGGTTTCCGAAACGGATGTCGCACGCCTGCGGCAGCGGCCCGCCGTCTGTCCCCGCGGGGCCGCTCACTCCTTGTGGAAGATCCATGTGAAGGGAAGTCCCGTGATGAACTCCGCTCCCCAGGTTCAGACCGTTGAGATCTCCGACGCCGAGCTCGACAACGTCTCCGGTGGCCTGAGCCCGCACGTCGGCGTCATCGCCGGCCCGATGGCGATCACCGACTCGGATGTCCTGGCCCAGGTCGACGCCGTCAAGAACGAGGCCCTGGGTGCCATCGGCCAGTTCCACCAGGCCGGCGTCTTCGCCTCCTTCTGATCGGCAGCCTGACTACCTACTGATGAGCTGTCGGCAGTCGTCGACGTTACTCACCATTGAGCGCCCTCCCCTGCCCCAAGACGGCCGGGGAGGGCGCTCATGTATGGGCGGCGACGCCGCCTTGTAAGGGTGACAGTCAGGCACGGCCGGCACGCATCTCAATCCTCCTGGTCTTGCCACCGATATCGGTGGCCTGTGCTTTCAGAACTCGCCATTCAATGGCGGGCGAAGAGCCGCAGCCCGGCCTCGCGCTTGCCGATAACCTCATCCGTGCAGATCATGCGGCGTGTTGGTACTCGTGGGGAATGCCGCCGAGGCGGTCGCCCTCGTACATCAAGGCGAGCCATCTCCTCCGGATCGACGATCGACACAGGCAGGCACCAACGGCGGTTCACTCGCCTACCGCGGCAGCCTCACAACACCTCCATTGGCATGGCATTGACCAGCAAGAGACGACGGCCACATGGTGAATCCATCTGGTTGGCAATTGATCTGACGTGCCGTCTGTCAATGCCGTTTTTCGTCATGTAGCCCTTCCGAACTGTCTGAGACCGCACGGAGGCTTGACCTCGATTCTTCAGCGGGGTTGGGCTGCTGATTGACTCGGCGGTTCGCCCGTAATGTCCTCCTGCCGTGTGAGGCGGGCCGTCGCATGACGCTGCGGGTGCGCCGGGTTCCACGGGCCCGGGGTGCTGCCGGTTGTCCTCCTTCCTGGTCCTCGTCGGGTCGGGGTGCGGTCGTCAGGTGACGATGGCAGGCAGGTCGGGCAGTCGTTGCCAGCATGTGGTGAAGGCCTTCGCCCAGGGCCCAATGCCCGGAAGTTAAGCGGAAACGCCGCAGGTCAAATCGGCGCCAGTGGTCGTGGTCATGGCGTCGTGATGGTTCGGAGCGTAGGCCAACGCCGCTACGAGGCAGGGCCCTTGGGTGGAGCTGGAACGGGACCCCCGGTGGAAGCATGGAGAACGACCAAGTAATCCTGCTTCGGGGGTCCCGTTGCTCGGCAAGTGTGCCATGTCGGTGTTCACGCGTACCATCACGACTGCCCGCGGTCTGTACTCGCCCGGCCATCTGGGGGAGTTGACGCAGTATGTGCCCTTCGAGCTCGTGGAGGACGTGCTGGGCCAGACGCGCCGGGTTCAGCAGCGGCTGCGGCTGCTGCCCTCGCGGGTCGGGGTCTACTTCGTGCTGGCCCTGGCGCTCTTCCCGTCGCTGGGGTACGCGCGAGTGTGGGGCAAGCTCATCGCCGGCCTACCGGCCGACCTGCGCATCGTCCCCTCGGAACGTGCGCTGGGGGAGGTCCGACGCCGGCTGGGACCGACACCGTTCCGGCTCCTGTTCGAGGTACTGGCGGGGCCCCTGGCTCCGCCGGACGCCCCCGGGGTGCGCTATCGGCAGTGGCGGACCGTGGCCTTCGACGGGTGCAGCTCGATCAGGACCCCCGACCGGCCGGGGCTGCGTGCGGTACTGGGAAAGACCCGCAACCAACTCGGAGACGCCGGCTACCCGGCACTGCGCCTGACGGCACTGTGCGAGACGGGCACACGCGGCCTGCTCGCGGCGACCTTCGGGCCTTGCTCTGTGGGTGAACTGGCCGCTGCCACCACGTTGTTGCCAGCGCTGAATCCGCAGATGCTGCTGCTGGCCGACCGGGGATTCGACTCCGACGCGTTCCTCGGCGCGGTGTCCGCCACCGGGGCCCAGTATCTGATCCGTCTCCGCTCCGCCCGCCGCCCACTCGTCGAAACGGTCCTGTCCGACGGGTCCTATCTCACCCACATCGACGGCCGCCCCGTGCGGATCATCGAGGCCACGGTCACCGCCACCTGTGCCGACGGCCAGCGGATCGGTGACTCCTACCTGCTGGCCACGAGTCTGCTCGATCCCGCCAGCGACCCGGCTGCCACCCTCGTACGCCTCTACCACGAACGGTGGGGTGCGACACGATGTCGCACGAGTTTGAGTGAATTACCTGAAGGAGGACGGTGGTTGCTGCCGACAGGATAGTTCCGGGCCAGTGCTCAAGG
>NZ_JBSFJX010000437.1:0-2828 GCF_053598275.1 Streptomyces sp. NPDC001156
CGAGGAGGGTGCCCGACGTCGCCTGGGCGCCGGGCGTGCGCGTAGCACTCTGCCACAGGTTCACTACGCTTCGCTAATCCAACTGGTGAGCCTGTTTTCGGGCTGGTGGAAAAGGAGCGGAGCGCGGAACTGCAACCGAATGGTCACTCTTTGCCTATCGGACGACCACCCTCGGTGACAGGGGTGTGGCAACCACGGCGCCCCGCTGGCCTGGACGGGTGAAGGGCGTGCTATCCCCGCGAGCCGGTGGCCATCAGACCCGACGGCAGGTTCAGTTCGTCTGGACCGAGCGTCGCCCGCGGGGCTCCATCCCGTTACGCTGCGACGGCGTGCTCCACCAGCAGCCGGGTCGCGGCCGCGATCGACTCTACGTCGATGCCCGCGGCGGGCAGCCGCTCGGCGGGGGTCGCCGAGCCCGGCATCGTACGGCAGCTGATGGAGGGGAGGGGCGAGTCCTGGCCCGGCTTCGGGCCACGCGCCGAGTCGCACAGACGGGACCATGCCCACGGACACCACATCACGGGGATCGTTGTCTGTGCACACTTGGTACCCGGACCTCAGGGACGTGGCGGGATCCCCCAAGTGGGAGTGCCGCGTCGCGGCCAGTCCCAGGACGCTATCCACCAAGGTGTCGCCGGACAGCTGGCGTCAGGAGTGAGGTGGCTCCCCTGGTCGGCCGTCGTGTGCCGGATAACGCCGGCTCCCGCAGGGACGCCCCTCCTGCAACGGCAAGTCAGCCTGAACGTGATGCGCACCCACGCCGCTTCAGAGACTTGCCACGGACGCCGGGCCCAGATGCGTTAGGAGGCGGTCTGGGTGAGCCTAAGGGAGGGCCGCACCCGTGACGGCGAATCCGGCGGACGATCGCCGAGTGCGGGGCGAGGGGTTGATCGGCAGGGCAGCTGAGAAAGGACTCATGATGCATCACGACATGCTGGACATCTATCTGAACGATCATTTGGCCGGAGCCACCCTCGGCGCTGGCCTCGCGCGGCACGTGGCCCACCGTCATCGCCGTACTGTCGTCAGCTCCCGCCTAGAGCAAATCGCCGATGAGATCGGTCAAGACCGGCAGGCCCTGCTCAGCATCATGGACGGACTCGGCGTGCCCGCCCGTCGCTACAAGGTGTGCGCAGGGTGGGCGGCAGAGAGGGTAAGGCGGCTGAAACCGAACGGTGTCCTCCGCCGGAGCTCGGGCGTTGACGCGGTTGTAGAACTCGAGGCCCTGCGGTTGGGGGTTGAGGGGAAGTCTCTGCTTTGGCTCACGCTGCTCGCAGTGGCTCCACGACGGACTGATCTGGACGGGTCACAACTAAAGGAGCTGCTGGACCGGGCACGCAACCAGATTGACGCCCTCGAGGAGTTGCGCCGCACGGCAGCTGCGGCCGTTTTCTCCCTCCAGGAGGTGCAGACTTCCGACGCGCGGTGAGCCGTCCTGCGGTCGGCACGTCTCGCGCTCAGGCCGTGCCCATCGGTCGTTCTCGTCGTCATGAAGGTCGTCGCCTGCGCGGTTGGGACAACGTCATCCAGAAGCGCAACACCTTCTCGGCATCAAGGCCGTAGGGGCTCGTCCTCGGCGTCCGGCAGTCGCACATGCAGGATGCCGTCGTCGTCCAGGCGTGTCTCGAAGCGGGGTTGAGGGGCGGTGGCCGGGCCGGCCACGTTCCGGCCGTCGGACAGGCGGAAGACGCTGCCGTGCCAGGGGCAGGTGATGCAGCCGTCAGCCACCTTGCCCTCCGAGAGCGGGCCGGAGAAGTGGCTGCACCGATCAGCGAGTACATGGACCTTGTCCTGGGCGTCCTTGACGACCAGGACGGGAACCTCGCCGACCATGCGGCGTGCGGGCTCGCAGGTAGCGAATCGGTTGGCCGGCCCGAGCGAGCGCCACGTCGGTCCGACCAGGCGCGGAACGGGTTCCGCCTTGTTCGCGCCGGCGGCCAGCCGGTAGGCGAGGTGTCCGCCCAACGTCGCCCCGCCCCCGGCCGCCATGAGTCCGGCAAAGGCCAGGGCACGGCCCAGATTCTGGCGGCCGCCGGAGCGGGCCGCCCACGACCCGCCGTACAGGCCGACCGAAACGGTCATGGACGCGGCGTGGATGAGGCCCGTCCTCATCTGCTGGTCATGCTGCTCCGCCCAGTCAACCCAGCCCGAGAGTGCCGCCGGTGCCGCAGTGATGATGCCCAACGCTACGAGGATCCGGGCGGGCCGCTCGACGCCGGAGGTCAGGTCGAGAACTGCGGCGGAAAGCCAGGTCCCGAGCGGGACCTGGACGAGGGCCGGGTGCAGCGGGTGCCCCAAGGCGCGTCCGTGCAGTGCACCCCGTAGGCGACCCAGCGGCAGGCCCTGAATGAGGCCTTTCACCGACTCGACCACAGGGTCGAATTCCGCAGCCCCTGCCAGCGCATCGACGGACTTCAACACGCGGATTCCGACACCATGGGCGCCGTCACCGTCTGCACTAGCCGCATGCCGGAAACGCGAGAAGAGGCTCACCATGTAACGACACGTTGCCCCACCCAACGCCTGAGGGCATCCCACGCTGAGCCACACGGCCGAGGTCGGGGTCAGGCAGCGGCCTCGGCCCGCTGCTGGCACGAAACGAACCGCGGCCGCCGACGTGAACTGAGTCCGGCATGGCTTTGCGTCGGACCGGGGTGGGAGAGGAACCCATCCGTGCGGCGTGCACATAGAGTAATCGTGAAGCGGATGGCGGCCGCCTTCGGCTACGGCTTGAACCTCGATCCACCGCGTGACGGCGGGTCTGTGGATGGCGGAACGAGGAGAGGTGCCTGCTGACCTGCGATGATGGGAGTTCTCACGCTTCCACC
>NZ_JBSFJX010000438.1:0-2825 GCF_053598275.1 Streptomyces sp. NPDC001156
GGGCGGCAGCTGCAGCTGCCGCCCATGCCGGCCGATGTCGGCGCGGGCCGCCCCCCTTCACCGGCCCGCGCCGACTGGTGTCGCTGCTCAGCTCTCCCGAGCCGGGCGCGGAGTCGCCCAGGCCGGCCAGAGCCAGAAGCGACCTGCGCAGGCTGCTGGGCCTGCTCCGGCCGGACGGCGAGCGGGCCGACCTCGATCCACAGGCGTCGCTGGACGACCTGTCGAACCTGCTGGAGACCGCGAGGTCGACCGGTCACCCGGTCCGCTTCACGCAGTCCGGTACTCCTCGGCCGCTCCCGCCGGCCATATCGCTCGCCGCGTACCGGATCGTGCAGGAGGCGCTGACCAACGCGCGCCGGCACGGCGCCCCGGGCCTCACAGTGGTCCGGCTGGACTGGGGTGATTCAGCGCTTCATCTCGACATAGTCAACCCGGTACACGCGGGGGAACGGCCCGGCACAGCCGGACACGGGTTGCTCGGCATGGCCGAACGCGTCCGTCTCTTCGGTGGTTCCCTCAACACGGGAAGCGACCGGGAGGGCTGGGCGGTGCGGGCGACGCTGCCGATGCCGATGCCGATGCCGATGCCGATCATGGAGCACGCCGCGCGATGACCATCCGCGTTCTCGTGGTCGATGACCAGCCGCTGATCCGCGACGCGCTGGCGGCCCTGCTCGCCACCGCAGGGGATGTCGACGTGGTGGGCACGGCGTCGGACGGAGCGGGCGCCGTCCGGCAGGCAGGCCAGTGCGAACCCGACGTCGTACTGATGGACATCCGCATGCCGGGCATGGACGGCGTCGAGGCGACCCGGCATCTGCGGGCCCTGCCCCGACCGCCTGCCGTCGTCATGCTCACCACGTTCGATCTGGACGAGTACGTCCTGGCTGCCGTCCGGGCCGGGGCGTCCGGTTTCCTGCTGAAGGACGGTGACGCCGACGACCTGGTCGCGGGGATCCGGACGGCTGCGGCCGGCGACGCGATCCTGGCGCCACGAGCCGTCCAGCGACTGGTCGACCACATCGTCGGCACCCGCGCGCACGACCCGGCGGCCGTCCAGGCGGTGAGCCAGTTGACCGCCCGCGAACGTGAGGTCCTCGCCCAGCTGGCCAAGGGGCTCACCAACGCCGAGATCGCCGGCGCGCTCAGCGGCAGCGAAGCCACCGCGAAGACCCATGTCAGCAACGTCCTCGCCAAGTTGCATGCCCGCGACCGCACTCAGGCCGTGGTCATCGCCTACACCAGCGGCCTGGCCTGAGCGGGGGGTTACGTAACTGGGGGGCGGCACAGGGGCATCCGGCAGCCGGCCGGATGCCGTGGTAGCGGGTACCGCTGCCCGGCATCACGTCTTCCCCATAGATGAATGCCACAAGTAAAGTCGGTCAGCGAGAAGGCCGGTGATTGCTTATGACGGGGACCCGAACACGTGTGGCGGCGACAACATTGTTGCTAGGGATCTTCGGAGCGCTGGCCGCCTGCGACGGCCACGGACCAGCCACTGACAACAGCCACCGGTCGTCGCAGGACTCGGCTCATCCAGTGCAGGCGCCGAGCGCTGAGAGCACCGCAACACATTGCACGACCGTGGGGGAAGAGGATGAGTCCGCTACATCCGGCGGAGTAATCGCGGGCCCCTTCGCAAGTAAGCTGGCCGCACCTTCCGGCATCACCAAGTTCTGGGTGGCGGCGTCGAAGGAACCGACCGAACCTGAGGACGCCATCATCCGCGTGGAGGCCGGCGACGCGGGGGCCCCATATGATCCGGCGCTGTATGTGCGGGCAGCGAAGGACATCAAGACGGTGATCTCGCCGCCGGCGGATGGTCCGGAACACATCTACAACGGCACGATCTTCGTGCCGACCTCCGAGGGTACGAAGTTGCGGATCACCGTGACGATCGGCGAAGCGACCGGCTGCTTCGTGACTCGTCTGTAGCGGCTGAGCCGACGAGGCGCTTCGGCGCCAGGAGGTGCCCCCGCTCGGCCACGACCTCGACAACCGTCCCCGCACGCTCAGGAGGCGTCGCCATAACTGCGGTCGGCCCCGCAAGGCTGACCGTACGGCGCTAGCGCAGCGCGACCTCGCCCGCGTGGACGGCACGCAGGGCGCGCTCGATCGTCTCCTGGTTCTCGCCGACCGGGGCCACGTAGCCGATGACGTCGCGGACGGCGTCCTCCCCGAGCGTGCGGTTCATCACCCACGTGGCGAGATACTGGGACGCCAGGCAGCCGCCCGCCGTGGCGATGTTCCCCTCGGCGTGGAACGGCGCGTCCAGCACGGTGATGTCGCAGGCCTCGACAAAGGGCCGGGTCTTGAGGTCCGTGCAAGCCGGCATGCCGTCCAGCAAGCCCAGCCGGGCGAGCACCAGCGCGCCGGAGCACTGCGCACCGATCAGCTGTCGCGAAGGGTCGAGCTGCAGCCTGGAGATGAGCCGGTCGTCGGCGACCACTTCTCGCGCCTTCACGCCGCTGCCGATCAGCACGACATCGGCTTCGGTCACGAACTCCATCGGGCGCTGCCCGGTCACCTCGACGCCGTTCATCGACGTGACCACCGGCGTCGGCGTCGTGATGAAGGCCTCCAAGCCGTCCTTACGGCACCGGTTGATCAGCGCGGAAGCGATGAAACTGTCGAGCTCGTTGAACCCGTCGAAGGTGACCACGGCTACCTGCATCACAACTCCTTCAAGTCAGGTCACGTGCAGCCTAACCTGCATGTTTCCTCCGTCCTTACCGTTCCTAGTCAGTGAGCAGGAGTGAGTCTTGTACCCAGTCCTGGTCAACTGGCGCATCCCGAACGGTGGTGGATGCACTGGTCTCCCGCGT
>NZ_JBSFJX010000439.1:0-2817 GCF_053598275.1 Streptomyces sp. NPDC001156
GTCCGGCCGGGGCGGCCGGACCCGCTCCACATCGGCCGGGCACCTTTTGGCGAGGGCGGTTCGACCATGCGGCCAGGGGGACAACAGAGAGGGTGCCGGGGCGGAACACGAAGCGACGGCCGCATACCATCGACCACAGACCCTCTCACCCGGCACGACCGGGGCCGGGGAGACGATTCGATCGAGGGGACATCGTGGACGAGACCGGCGGGAGCGGACAGCCGCGCCCCGGCAACGACAGGGCGACCGAACCCGAGTCGAGCCCCACGGCGCACACCGCCGGTCCCGCACGCCCCGAGCAGGACCGGGACCCCGGCGCGAGCCCGGCCCCGGCAGCGGACCACTCCGACGGCCGAACCGCCCCCGAGCCGCCCGACGCCGACACACCGCCGGCGGACGACCAGCCCTCCGCGACACCGCAGCCCCACGACCCCGCCGAGACCCCGCCCACCGGAAACCCAGCCGCGCCTTTCCCGGCCCGCAGCGAGGCGCACACCGGCGGCCCCGGCAAGGCCCGCCCGCCACAGCGGCACAGGGAACCCGGCGGCGGCATCCTCATGGGCCGGCCCTTCGGAGTCCCCGTCTACGTCGCCCCCAGCTGGTTCCTCGTCGCGGCCCTGATCACCTGGGTGTTCGGCGGCCAGCTGGACCGCGTGCTGCCCGAACTCGGCGCCGCCCGCTACCTCGTCTCCCTCTTCTTCGCCGTCGCCTTCTACGCCTCCGTCCTCGTCCACGAACTGGCCCACACCGTCGCGGCCCTCCGCTTCCGGCTGCCGGTGCGCCGTATCCAGCTCCAGTTCTTCGGCGGCGTCTCCGAGATCGAGAAGGAGGCCGACAGTCCCGGCCGTGAATTCGTCCTCGCCTTCGTCGGTCCCCTGCTCTCCCTCGTCCTCGCGGGGATCTTCTACCTCGCCATGCAGCCCGTCCGGCCCGGCACCGTCCCCGGAGTCCTGCTGGCCGGCCTGATGATCTCCAACCTCATCGTGGCCGTCTTCAACCTGCTTCCCGGCCTGCCTCTCGACGGTGGCCGCATGCTGCGTGCCGTCGTCTGGAAGATCACCGGCAGGCCCATGAGCGGCACCGTCGCGGCCGCCTGGGTCGGCCGTGCCCTCGCGATCTCCGTCCTCATCGGACTGCCCCTGCTCACCCAGTCCGGCGCCCTCGGCTCCACCGCCGAGGACAACGTCGGCATGGACACCGTCACCGACGCCCTGCTCGCCGCCATCCTGGCCGCCATCATCTGGACCGGCGCCGGCAACAGCCTCCGCATGGCCCGCCTGCGCGAACACCTCCCCGAACTGCGCGCCCGCACCCTCACCCGCCGCGCGGTCCCCGTCCAGAGCGACACCCCTCTGTCCGAGGCCCTGCGCCGTGCCAACGCCGTCGGTGCCCGCGCCCTCGTCGTCGTGGACGCCTACGGCGAACCGCTCTCCCTCGTGCGGGAGGCCGGCATCGTCGGCGTACCCGAGCACCGCCGCCCCTGGGTCCCCGTCAGCGACCTCGCCCAGGAGCTCAGCGACGGCATGCGCGTCTCCGCGGACCTCGCCGGTGAAGACCTCCTCGACGCCCTGCGCGCGGCCCCCGCCACCGAATACCTCGTCGTCGAGGAGACCGGCGAGATCTACGGCGTCCTGTCCGCCGCCGACGTCGAGCGAGCCTTCGTCAAGGCGATGGCCCGCCCCAACTAAGGGGCTCCATTCCGGGCCCCGTTCCAGGCCACCGCACCCCAGCGGCCCCACCGCCCGGGCACAGCCGCTCGTGGTCGGCCGCCCCTCCACGGACCGGTAGGCTGGTCACATGTCCGAACCGACCGGTGCCGCCCGCCGTCGCGGGCCCTTCAAGGTCGGGGACCAGGTACAGCTGACCGACCCCAAGGGCCGCCACTACACGTTCACGCTCGAAACCGGGAAGAACTTCCACACCCACAAGGGTTCCTTCCCGCACGACGAACTGATCGGTGCTCCCGAGGGCAGCGTTGTCCGCACCACCGGGAACGTCGCCTACCTCGCGCTGCGCCCCCTGCTCCCCGACTACGTCCTGTCCATGCCCCGCGGGGCGGCCGTCGTCTACCCCAAGGACGCGGGGCAGATCCTCGCCTTCGCCGACATCTTCCCCGGCGCACGCGTCGTGGAGGCCGGCGTCGGCTCCGGCTCGCTCAGCAGCTTCCTGCTACGCGCCGTGGGCGACCAGGGCATGCTGCACAGCTACGAGCGCCGAGCGGACTTCGCCGAGATCGCCCAGCAGAACGTCGAGCGCTACTTCGGCGGCCCCCATCCCGCCTGGCAGCTCACCGTGGGCGATCTCCAGGACAACCTGAGCGACACCGACGTCGACCGCGTCATCCTCGACATGCTCGCCCCCTGGGAATGCCTGGAGGCCGTCTCCAAGGCACTGGTACCGGGCGGCATCCTCTGCTGCTACGTGGCCACCACCACCCAGCTCGCCAGGACCGTCGAGTCCATCCGCGAGATCGGCTCCTTCAACGAGCCGACCTCCTGGGAGACGATGATCCGCAACTGGCACATCGAGGGCCTGGCCGTCCGCCCCGACCACCGCATGATCGGCCACACCGGCTTCCTCCTCACCGCCCGCCGCCTCGCCGACGGCGTCGAGCCGCCCATGCGCCGCCGCCGGCCCGCCAAGGGCGCCTACGGCGAGGACTACGCGGGCCCCAACGCCGACGGAGGCGACGGCCGCTGACCCGGCCTTTGCCCAGGCCAACGCTGCGGGACGGCATAGCTGTTGATCTCCTGGTCCCTCGGGTTCTCCTGCGGGTACGTCACCGCCGTCACATCGGTCAGCTCGCCGTTCTTCACC
>NZ_JBSFJX010000440.1:0-2757 GCF_053598275.1 Streptomyces sp. NPDC001156
AGTTCACGTCGCAGCACATGAGAGGTCTACCAGTTCGACCGTGGCTACCGGAAGCGGTCATCGGTACCGAGATCACGACTCAGAACAGGCCCTAGCGGCCGCGGCGTGGGTCGAGCTGTGATAGTTGCCGATCTTGCGGTCAGCTGCCCTCAGCCTCCCTGATCGCCCTCCGTGTCGACGTCACCGTGGCCCGGGCCACGGTGGCCTCCTCGCGCCGCTACCGCCGAATCAGCAGAGTTGCCAGTTCAGCCGTCGTCCGCGTACGGCGTCTTCCAAACTGGGGATCCCCAGCAGCTCTGCACCATCCGCAATGTACTGTGCCCGGGAAAGGGCTGGGTGGATCGCCGAGACAGGCAAGGTCCCACGTGATCGTTTCGGCATTCGCCAACACCTTCCGCCTTGGACAACTTTGGATACGCTGGACAACATAGGCCTCGCATGGTTCACCCTCGCCGTCTACAGGCACCCCGAGCGAGGCCGGCACACGACCTGGTCTGATTCGGGAGCACGTATGCACTGGGCGGTCGGGGAACTGCTCACTCGGATGGAGCCGCCCGCGTCAGGCGGAGACACCGTCGACTGGGACGCGGTCCGGCGAGCCAGCGGCCTGGTGCTGCCTGCCGACTACCATGACTTCGTGGCCCGCTACGGCGGCGGGGGGATGGACGACTTCCTGTGTGTCTTCACTCCCCCGGTGGAGGACTCCATGTATGGCACGCTGCTGGAGGGCGTGCCCGTCATGGACGAATACGCGGCGATGTACTCCGAGGCATGGCCGGGCGCACCGGTCGGCGGACTGCTGAGATGGGGCTCGACTTCGACTGCGGACGACGTCTTCTGGCGGTGCGGGTCGCAGGATCCCGAGCAGTGGACCACAGTGGTCAGCCGCCGTCAGCACGGCTACCGCGAGAGTCCCTGGCTGGAGTTCGACTGCGGCATGGCCGAGTTCCTGCTCAGGCTCGTACGAGGAGAATTGCCCAACCCGTTTGGTCAGAAGGACTTCCCGGACCCCGACCCGGAGTACCTGGGGTGGCGGGAGGAGGACGAAGGTGGCTTCGATGGGGCCTGGGGCGAGTCCGGCTCCTGGCCGTACGGACCCCTCTGAACCGCCATACAGGGGGATCTGCGCTACACCGACGATCCGCATCACGACTGACTGACCTGCTTCAGCAACCGTCGTGCCCATAGTTCGCATCGAGGGACTCCGCGCCCGCTGCGTGCCCCCGCTCTCTGTCAGCCTTTGGCGAGACGTCTCCGCCGCTGGATCAAGACCGTGCCCGGCATGCCGCCCACAGCGCGACAGCCGCCCAATCACAGCTCCAACTCATAACGTTGGCGTACTACTCTGACGGCCCATAGCCGACGCGGAGGAGATGGGGGACGGTTCCATGGCAGATGAACTCTCACCAAGCGACTGTTTCGTTTGCCGGAAGCACCGTGACGACTCGCTGATGCCCGGAGGGGCGGTATGGATGGACGACCTCGTGGTTGTCTCACACCTATCTCCGCGAGCTCCCGGTGGCGCAGACTCGGTTTACCTCGGCCATCTTCTGGTGGAACCCCGCCGACATGCCCCCGGCCTTGCTGATCTCAACGACGCGGAGGCCCAGCGTGTAGGCTTCTGGTGCACGCGAGCCGCCGCCGCGCTGCGTGAAGCCGGTAGTGCCGAGCACGTATATGCCGCCGTCATTGGAGACAACGTGCCCCATCTGCACGTCCACCTCCTGCCCCGATACCCCGGGACTCCCCGTGACTACTGGTGGCAACGAGTCGACGAATGGCCAGACGCCCCTCGCGGCGGGGAAGGCGAGGCCGCGGCAATGGTCAAACGACTGCGCTTGCGGCACAGCAACGAAGTACCGCAACCACTGTGACCGCAGCCGATTTGGCGGTATGGGATGGTCTGACGTGGTCGAAGTCTCAGATGGACTCAAAATTCCAGCACCGCGTTGGATACGTCGGCCTCCAGGGGGGCGGTTCGCCGAATTCGTCTCGACCGAACCCCCAAGCCCGTGGTTCGACTAAGTCGTTAACGGCAACACTGACGGCAACGGGCGCGGACGACGACGGCATCCGGTACCTGCGCTGGCGCAACGCCAACGCCAACGCCAAACCCCGCCACCGTACGTCCTGGAAGCCCAACGCCGCGAACGCGCCCGCATTCGCGGCGAGAAGGGCCTCCGCTGGGAGGCCCAAAGCTCCAGACCGCGGCCTGACCTGGCATCCGTGCGGTCAGAGGGCCAATGATGTGTGCAACGCATCAAACATGTCGCGGAGTTCGGTGGTGTCGATGGGATTGATCTCCATCTGCAGGTGACACACGTCGTCGTCACCGTTGGGAGTCAGACGCACGAAGAAGGCAAACCTGTCCCCGACAGGTTCGGCCCTCAGCACCAGCGGATTATTGCGACCGGGAGTCACCGCCGCTGAGAATCGAGAGCCCGACGGGGCGCGCAAGTGAGAGAGCATCCGTGCAGCGAAGTCCGCGGCCTCCTCCCTGGTGAGGTAGGCGGTGTAGTCGGCCGACAGCGATGAGCACCAATCGGCGGTAACCCGCCAGCTGTCCTCGCCAGCCTGAACCAGCTCCAGCCACGCTCCATCGCTGCCGAGGCGTATCTGTGGCATTTCCATCGTCAAACCCTCCGGCCTTCGCACCCTAGGCCCAATGCCGCTGACTTTGGGGTGAGTTGCTTGTAGCTTGTGGCCGGGAGGGGTGCTGGTGCCACGGGCTGGGCAGGTGAAGCCGCCGGTTGAGGA
>NZ_JBSFJX010000441.1:0-2744 GCF_053598275.1 Streptomyces sp. NPDC001156
GGCCGGACACGGCACCCGCGGGCGTGAGGGAACCCGCCCCCGCATCCCCGGACCACGGACACGATCCGTGTCGCCGGACGCGGCGCGAACGCGGGCGACCAGTGCATCCAAAACCGTTCGGGATGCGCCAGTTGACCAGGACTGGGTACAAGACTCACTCCTGCTCACTGATTAAGAACGGTATGGCGATCACTGCATCGTCCTTCGTGTTCCGGGGCGGGTCTTTCTTGCGGCCCGCACCGGTGGGCGTCCGCCCCAACGGATGCCCTTCGGATCGGACGTCACCACACATCCAACCGCCACCAGCACCAACCCGGCGAACCATTTCGGTCACAGCGCCTAGCCTGCCCGACACACCACGGGGTGCGGCGGAATGCTGCGCCCCCGTCGTCGTTGTTGGTCGTTGGCGGCTGCTGCTGGTTGCCCTGGGACGGCCCGCGGCTCCGGAGAACTCGTAGGTTCCCCAATGGACTGTAGGACCGCAGGCCCCGAGGGGGCGTCGATCACTCCGACGCAGGAGGCTGAGTTACTCATTGAAATTCAGGCTAGGCTGTGCGGAAACCAGCGGTTACCGCGACGTAGAGGGAGACAAGGTGGCCGAAGCCGCTCACGACGAGCCGTCCTGCTCCATCGAACGCAGTCTCCTGGTGCTGGGTGAGCGCTGGACGCTGCTGATCATCCGGGAGATCTACCTCGGAAAGCACCGTTTCGCGGAGATCCAGGCCTCCCTGGGCATCGCGCCGAACCTGCTGAGCACGCGACTGAAGACACTGGTCAGCGAGGGCGTCCTGCGCAAGCAGACGTACCAGGTGTCGGGAAGCCGGCCCCGCGACAGCTACCACCTGACCCCGGCCGGCGAGGAACTCCAGGTGATCCTCGCCGCGTTCCAGCAGTGGGGTGACCGTCACCGGCCACGCCCCTCGGGCCCGAGCGCTTTGCGGCGCCAGCGCTCCACGGGACGGCCGGTCCACGTCGGCTTCATCTCCGACGACGACGCACACGAGGTCGCCGCGGCGGACATCGAACTGGTCTAGATGATCGATTCCAAGGTGTGGCGATCGTAGGTGGCCTGCGTTCAGCGGGTGTGAGGGTTCCCGGTCAGCCTTCGGCGTGGGCATGCAGCAACGCAACGTCCGTTTCCTGCCAGCAAACACACGTGTGTCTAGCCACCATGAGCACATGACCAGGTACACCGTGTTGCCCATCGACACAGCCGTCCTCAAAGAACTGCAGGTTGCCGACGACGCAGGCCGCCCCTGCGCCCCGTACACCGCGACCCGCGACGACGCGGGCTCCCCGCTGCGCTGCTGCCTGCGTCCCATCACGCTCGGCGAGCGGATTGCCCTTGTTTCGTACGCCCCGTTGCGACGCTGGGCCGCCGCGAGGGGTGTACTTCCGGGCGCGTACGACGAACAAGGTCCTGTCTTCATCCACGCCGATGACTGCGGCGGGTTCACCCCCGGCGAGAACTACCCCTTCGATCGGCCGGGCGCCCTGCGCACCGTGCGCCGCTATAGCGCCCGGGGCCATATCGCCGGTGGACGCCTTCTGGAGATTCCGGCCGACGCCACTGCTGGCTTCGACGCAGCTTTCGACGATGCGTTCAGCGACCCGAACGTGGTGATCGTGCACGTCCGGGCACTGGCGTACGGATGCTTCCACTTCGAGGTGCGAGGGCCCTCCGCCGAGGAGCGATAGCGGCCATGCCACCGGGTGGGATCGTCCAGGAGGCGGTGAGGTACCAGCGCCCGCGCTGCACGTGGTAGTGGTGGCGGTAGGCCACGGCCCGGTTCGTGGTGATGCGGTCGGCCCACTCGTCGCTGCGGTGGGGGAAGACCACGGTCGAGGCCAGGACGTACCGGCCGTGCGGGGCGTTCCCCAGGTGCGCAAGCGGGGCGGGGAACTCGATGCTCACCGTGCCGTCCGGGGTGACGCGGATCGTCTCGTTCCCCAACCGCTTGCCCGATTCGCCGTCCGCCTGCAGGAACCAGCGCGATGCCTCCCAGCGCTGTCGCCATGCGTGCTCGGTGAGCTGCGCTGCCTCGAGGTGGTGTCGGGAGTTGAGCAGGCGTTTGCCGCCCCGCACGACCCGCACCCGCCCCACCTCGTGATCGACCTGCTCCCGCTCCAGCCGGTCCTCCAGCAGACGCAGTCGCCACCTCTTGTGGAACCACTCCTGCCGGGTGCGGTATCCGCCCGACGCCCGCTTCGTACCCTTCTCACCCACCGGCAGCGACAACCGGCTGGTGATCGTCTTGATGCCGGCCTCAAGGCTGTGGATGTGCGCGAGCTGGCACGCCTGGACAGCACCCACTGATCGTGGCTGGCCTTCGTGATCGAAACGGCCCACCGCGAGGACGACGTGTCGGTCAGGGCCCGCTTGCGCCTCGCCCACGTATCCGTGGAGTGCTCCAGCCCGTCGACGCATCGGCGTTTGAGATCCCTCGAGGCCAGCGACCCCAGATGCGCGCCGACCACACGTAACACCTGCTCATCGTCCGGCGTGAGGCCCTTGATGCGGGCGCGGATCGCCACGCCCGACGGGCTGACGGCCATGAAAGGGGCAGCGATCGTGCGCAGCGACTCACCACGCATCGATGCACCCCCTCCCTCAACGCTTGATCAGCAACAGGAAGAACGCTACCGGCCGGCACTGACATTTAGCGTTGACGGTGGCTTCCCGGGATCCTCGGGGGCTGCGTAGGGTGCGTCGGGTCCGGTTCTTCCGGCACGGCTGGATCACT
>NZ_JBSFJX010000442.1:0-2743 GCF_053598275.1 Streptomyces sp. NPDC001156
AGGCCACAGGATTCAAAGACGCTCTCTTGCGTGCTCATGGCAACAACATTGGATTCCTGCACACGGCCCCCGCGTCCGACTGACTATCGGGCTCAGTCGCACCAAGTAGAAACGACGTCCTCCGGACGGGCACCCCGCCCCATTTCCCGGCCCCGGGGTGAGGCCGACAGGCCTCGGGATGACTGACTAGGAACGGTTCCTTTCCCAACGTTGCCACGCGAATGAGGGAGCGTCGGCAAGGAGATGGCCCTGTGGAGGGGCCGGCGGCCGGGAGAGCGATGGTGGAGTACGTGTCTGGGCGGCGCTGCGCGCACCGTCCACAGGCGAGGGCGGTCAAGAGGTATGGACCAATCCATTGACGGGGTGCGATCAAAACGCCACCGTGTGGTAAGTCCTCAACCCGCCCCATCGCCAGGAGGCGTTCATGCGCGTGCTCAGAGGCAAGCTCAGATCAGCCGCCGGCGCGGCCGCCCTGGTGGCCACCGCGGTGGCTGGCCCCGCCGCGGCACCGGCCGCGGCCGCGTCACCGGGGCCGATCCAGGTCTACGGAGCCTGGCACTGCAGCGACGATGCCTGCACCTGGGCGACCGTCCGTAACATGACCGACTTCGACGAGAAGAACCACTGGATCATCGACCGCGGAGACGGTCGGCCCTCGGTCAACCTGGTGGTGCTCAGCTTCGTCAATCCGCTCACGCTGCTCAACGGAACGACCAACAGCGGCAACAGCAACGGCGTGCCGGTCGGCATGAACTCCGCCGTGGTCAACTACTTCACCAGCCACGGCATCCGCGTGATGCTCTCTATCGGCGGCATCACCTACACCGACGACTGGAACACCGCGCTCGCCCAGAATCCCACTCTGCTCGGCCAGAAGGCCGCGGCCCTCGCCTCGCAGCTCGGCGTCGGCATCGAGATCGACTACGAGCAGAGCTCCTCCCCGAACGTCGCCGGTCTCCAGGCTTTCATCGACGCCTACCGCGCGGCCCATCCGTACGACGCCTCCGGGGCCGACCCGGCCGCCCGGCTCACCATCGACGTCGCCGCAGGCGACCGGTGGCTGATCGAGCTCGACCGGTACGCCACCGCCAACTGGCTCACCACCAGCAACCCGGTGCTCGACTACGCCAACGCCATGGTGCCCAGCAGGCAGCCCAGCACCAGCACCGCGGAGTCCAACTGGCAGGAGCACATCGACGGCAAGTCCAACTACAGCCCGCCCATCCCCCCGCTCGCCCCGGCCAAGTTCACCGGCGGCATCTACATCACCGGCAGCTCCCAGGTCCGGCCCGAATGCAACGACTTCGCCAACTCGCTGCAGAACTCCACCGGCAGCTGGGTACAGAACGCCGCACCCAACGGCGCGGGCACCACCAGCGGCCTTGCCGGCTACATGTTCTGGGCCGCCGAGCGGCCGTCCACTCGCGGTGTTACCACCGCCCCGCCCAACAGCTGTGAGGGCGGAGTCGGAGCCGGCGCCACCGCGTACTCCATCCCGATCCCGATGCCCGCACTGCGCCAGAGCTGACCCGCCCGCCGACGGCTTCCGGATCTATCCGCAGTGCTCCGGCCTTCAAGGCCGGAGGTGCAGCAGCAGCCGATCGGGCCGCCGAGGTGGCGGCCATGGAGCGGCAACGTTGGCCCCGCGTCCCGGTATTGCGGCGGGGATGAGGAGACCTGGACCGGCGAGTGGGAGGCGCTGGCCGCATCGGCCCCGAGGATGGACACTTGGCAGCCCGACCGCTCGGGACCGGGCCCCAGCTCGACGACGATGCCGGTCCAGGTGTTCTCGAGCTGGGAGGAGCCGGACCCCGACGATCTTCCCGAGGCCGAACAGGCTCCTCAACTGGGAGACACCGAGGACCAGGAGGGGGCGGAAGAGGAGGAGCCGGCCGACCGCAGGATTACGCGCCTGCTCGTTCAGCATCAGGACGCCTGGGGTTCCGGTGCAAGACGAGGACGACCTGATCTGACCGCTCCGGTCCCTGTGGCGGCAGGCCGCCACAGGGACCGGAGGTACGGGCATCCCCTGGGGAACGGGCCCCGGTCATCCGGGGCGCGTGCCCCTGACTGTGCGCGAGTCGCCTACGGGGATGAACCGGCACGCCCCCGAACCTCCGCCACCTGGGTGGGGTTGGGAGCTGTTCGGTTTCGGATATGCAGGAGTGTGTGTGAGTGTGCACGAGCATGTACTGGTTCGTGGTGTTGCAGCGCGCACGGCGCAGGGCGGGCACTGTCAGTGCCGGCCTGTACCGTTCTTCCTGTTGCTGATCACGTGTGGGGGAGGGGGCAGATCGATGCGTGGTGAGTCGCTGCGTACGATCGCTGCCCCCTTCGTGGCCGTCGGCCCGTCCGGCGTGGCGATCCGCACTCGCATCAAGGCCCTTACGCCGGACGACGAGCAGGTGTTACGTCTGGTCGGCGCGCATCTGGGGTCGCTGGCCTCGAAGGATCTCAAACGCCGGTGCGCTGAGGGCCTGGAGCACTCCGCGGATACGTGGGCGGGGCGCAAGCGGGCCCTGACCGACACGTCGTCCTCGCGGTGGGCCGGTTCGATCACCAAGGCCACCCACGATCAGTGGGCGCTGTCCCGGCGTGCCCAGCTCGCGCACATCCGCAGCCTTGAGGCCGGTATCAAGACGATCACGCACCGCCTGTCGCTGCCGGTGGGTGAGAAGGGCGCGAAGCGGGCGCCGGGCGGATACCGCACCCGGCAGGAGTGGTTCCACAAGTCCCGGCGGCT
>NZ_JBSFJX010000443.1:0-2712 GCF_053598275.1 Streptomyces sp. NPDC001156
TTTGAGATCCCTCGAGGCCAGCGACCCCAGATGCGCGCCGACCACACGTAACACCTGCTCGTCGTCCGGCGTGAGGCCCTTGAGGCGGGTGCGGATCGCCACGCCCGACGGGCCGACGGCCACGAAAGGGGCAGCGATCGTACGCAGCAACTCACCTCGCATCGATCTGCCCCCTCCCCAACGCTTGATCAGCAACAGGAAGAACGCTACCGGCCGGCACTGACAGTGCCCGCCAAGCGGTCGTGCGCGCGCTGCACCACCACGAACAGGTACATGCTCGTGCACACGCACACACACTCCTGCACATCCGAAACCGAACAGATCCCAACCCCCACCCCGGCCACGCCTACCCGGCAACACGACACCGGCACAGACAGGGCGCGCCTTTGATCCCCCGGGCATCGAGCCCGTGCCCCCTTCCCGCTGAAGGCCCGCCCCTGCCCCAACAACCGTGCGTCCCATGGTTCCTGGTCCAGAGCGCTCCTTGTGCGGGGCACATGGATGTGAGCTTTCACACTCATCACAGAATTGCCCCCCGGTATCCACGTGCGGCAGAGTTCCACCCCTGTCAGGCCCCGCATACGACACAGCTGCACCCCCAGCGGTGCGGCACCTCAAAAGCACCACAGCCAACTTAATAGCGCCGTCGTATGCCGCCCGAGCACCACGCGACCGCCCCTGCCAGGTGGTTGTCCACCGGGCCCGTGCCTCCCGTGACCCCGCAGTTGGGAGGCCAGCGTCAGGGGACACGATTGCGTCCGCCAGGGTCACCCAAGCGGACGATGCTGGAAGGAAACCGTGTGAGCCGGATTTCGGTCCGGGGATTCGCAGTGGCCTCGGCCACGGCGGTCACCGCTGTCGGAGCCGTCACTGGTGTTGCCTCGGGCAGCACCGGGCAGCCCTCGAGCGACGCCGGGGCAACGGCAAGCGACTCGATGCTCCTCGCTGACCTACCTACGGGTCAGCAGGCACAAGTCCAAACCGAGTCGCTGACACAGCAGGCCGACGCACAGGCCATCGCCGCGGACGTGAGCGCCAAGAAGGACGCCGAGGAGTCGGCCCGCAAGCAGGCGGCCGCGGACGCGATCGCCAAGCAGAAGGCCGAAGAGGAAGCCAAGGCACACAAGGAGGCAGAAGCCGCCAGCCGTGCGAGCCATGGCGCATCCAGCTTCCCCATCCAAAGCTCGTACACGGTCGCGCAGATCCAGTCCATGGCGCATCAGATCGTAGGCGCGAACCAGTTCCAATGCTTCAGCAACATCGTGGACCACGAGTCCAGCTGGAACTACCGTGCAGTCAACGCAGGCTCCGGCGCCTACGGTCTCGTCCAGGCGTTGCCCGGCTCCAAGATGTCGTCCGTCGGCTCCGACTGGCAGACGAACCCGGCCACGCAGATCAAGTGGGGCCTCAACTACATGAACCAGTCGTACGGCAGCCCCTGCCAGGCGTGGTCGTTCTGGCAGGCCAACCACTGGTACTAAGCCGACTTTTAGCTCGAGAGCGGGCGCGCAGCCCCCACAAAGCCCCCTCGCCGTCCATCGGTGAGGGGGCTTCGGCTGTATGCACCCGCGGGGCCCGCCGTGCACGCCGAAACCGAAGACACGAGGAAAGCTGGCGGGGAACCGACGCACGCCCGCGAGCCGAAGCGAGTACAACCAACGAGATCACGTACACGCTGGAGACCCTGGCACTGACCATCGCCACCGCCACCAGCACACACCACACCCCCAGACATCACAGCCGAAGGCGACCGGCGCGGTTGGGCAGGTACAGCCGGAGCGCTCTGGGCTGGCGATGGATCCTGAGCCGGGAGCGGCGCCGGGCCCGCGAGCATGAGCTCCGGCTGCTGTCCTGCGCCCAGGCACGCATCATCACCACCTGGCTGGCGGGCGAGAACCCCCGCCACTGCCCCGAGGTACGGGACGCACTTCACCGGGTTCCTCCGAGGATGCCCCGGTCTTCAGGCCGGGTAGGAATCGGACTCCTGCGGAGCAGGGCAGGGATCGCCGTCAGGGCGATCCGGTGTCCACCCCGCACGGCGGTGATGTCGCCCACGATGATCGAGAACTCTCAACTGTCAGTGCTCCCGGGTAGGTTCGGATGCATGACGACAGAAGCGACCGCGAAGGACACCGGGCATGCCCGGTACACCTTCCGTGTGCGCCTGTCGAACACGGCCAGGCGCCGGCTCGAAGCCGAGTGGGATCGCTGCCGCTGGATCTGGAACGAATGCGTGGCCAAGTCCAAACAGGTCCACGTGCAGGGCAAAGCGGGTGGCGAGAAGCTGACGTGCGGTCAAGCTCAGCTCGACAAGATGCTGACCGAGGCCCGCAGGATGACGCCCTGGCTGGCTGAGGGCGCGAGCGTGCCTCAGCAGCAGGTGATACGCGACTTCGCCACGTCCCGCGCCAAGGCCCTCAAAGACATCAAGGACCGGCTTCCGATACACCGCCGGGCCGGGATGCCCCGGTGGAAGAAGAAGCGGGAAGCGCGGCCGAGCCTGAACTACACCCGGCGCGGCTTCCGGGTTGATGACGGTCGTCTGCACCTGGCGGGCGGGATCGTGGTGAGCGTCGTGTGGTCGCGGGAGCTGCCCGCGGACCCGTCCAGTGTGCGTGTGTACCAGGACAGCCTCGGCCACTGGTACGCGTCCTTCGTCGTCCCGGCTCAGGTTGAGCCGCTCGCTGAGACCGGCCGCGTCCTGGGCGTGGA
>NZ_JBSFJX010000444.1:0-2709 GCF_053598275.1 Streptomyces sp. NPDC001156
CGTCGGACAATACGACCTCGACAGCACGCGGACCCCGATGCGACATAGAAATAGTCTACAGACTTAGACTCGCCATTTCCGGCGCGTCACACTAGTTAGATTTGCATCATGTATTTCACGTCGAGCATGGGCGCCCACGACTCTTCCCGCCGGTGAATGTATCCGACGCAATCGCCACGCAAGCACAGTCCCGTCCGTAATTGCGAGATGTCGTGCGAGACGAATCCCGGGTGTGATGGGCGCACGGTTGGACCGTTCGAGCGAGTTTTTGCTGTGGATTGCCTGTGCCGAAATTCCGGCCGCGCGCGTTCCATGTGCCACTTCGCCGGTCACGTCGCTCTGCAGGCCGTGACTGGCGTGGGTGAGTCGCCTTGCACGCGATTGACGACACACCCTACTGTCCAATCTCGCCGGACGAATTGTCCGGTTTCATTGGACAATGTCCGGGTTTCCACCGCTGTTCGAGTCTTCGCGGTGCCCTGGGGTCGGCCGAGGTCCTTGGGTCGAGGAGAAGCGAACCGATGACAGCCATGCCATGAGCCCCCACGCCCTCGAGCCACGAGGCGAGGACGGGCTACGCGGACTCCGACCCACCATGACCGTGCAGCCGCATATCAACCTACCCCGCCCGGACCCAGGGTCTGGGAATGCCAGTCACTCCCTCACTCCCCAAGACAGATCTCCGGGCCCGAGACCACGAACTGACCTTCCGGAAGGATGAAATGCCCCAAGCGCCAATGGCAGTACCGACACAGAGACAGGCCATCCGGGAGCAGCCGCCAGCCGGACGCCGCACCGGTAAACCCATCTGGTACGCGTGGGCCGCCGTCCTCGGCGACGCGGTTGGCGCCGCCGTGCCGATGTACCTGGCGTTCGCACTGGCCGACGGGAGCAATGCCACGGCATACGCGACGGTGGCGACCGCGGCGTGGCTGCTCGTACGCGGCGCACGGAACCGCTACGCCGAACGCCGTCTCGGTGAGCGCGACAACGTCGGCCCCGCACTGCAGGACTGGCTGGTGCTGCTCGGACTACTCGCGGTCGTGCGGGCGGCGACGGGCGAGGAATCCCCCTTCCTCGTCGCGCTCACCGCCTTGGCGCCCTGCGCCCCCACCAGCGCCCTCGTGCACACGCTGATCCGCCGCCATCTGGTCACCCGGCGCCACGCGGGCCGGGCCGTCCGCAGGGCCTTGGTGATCGGGGAACCGAACGCCGTCGACAGCCTGGTGAGCCACCTCGCCAAGCGGACCGACCACGAGTTCGTCATCGTCGGGGTATGCCCGATCGGCGACCGTGACCCCCAGGCGCTGACCCCGGTCGCCGCCCGCCTCGGCAGACAGGCACCGCCGCGCATGTCGGCCGACTCCGCCCCGGTGCTGGAGGCTGCGCGGCGGCTCGGCGTCGACGTGGTCCTGGTCGCGCCGGGACCGTACATGGCCGGAACGCGGCTGCGGCAGCTGTCCTGGGCACTGCACAACGAGGAGTGCCCGCTCGTGGTCGTACCGGGACTCACAGAGGTGTCCGGGCGCCGGGTGAGCGTCTTCTCCGTGGCCGGTCTGACGATGCTGAACGTGGCGCCGCCCCTGAGACGGGGGCACGCGGCGCTGCTCAAGGCGGTGACTGACCGGCTGGGCGCGGTGCTCCTGATCGTGCTACTGGCCCCGGTGTTCACGGCGGTGGCCCTCGCCGTACGGTTGGACTCCCCGGGCCCGATCGTGTACCGGCAGACGCGCATCGGTCGCGGCGGACAGCCTTTCACCATGACCAAGTTCCGCTCCATGGTCGCCGACGCAGAGCGGCTGAGACACCAACTGGCCGCCACCAACGAACAGGACGGCCTGATGTTCAAGGTGCGCCGCGATCCGCGGATCACCCGCGTCGGCCAGGTACTGCGCCGCTACTCCCTGGACGAACTGCCCCAGCTTTTCAACGTGGTGCGGGGTCACATGTCCCTGGTCGGCCCGCGACCGCCCTTGCCCGACGAGGTCGCCGGCTACGACGAGGTGGAGCGCCGGCGACTGGCCGTGAAGCCCGGCCTCACCGGCCTGTGGCAAGTCAGCGGCCGCTCGGACCTGTCGTGGAGCGAGACGATCGCTCTGGACCTCAGGTATGTGGACAACTGGTCGCCCTTCGGAGATCTCGGGGTACTCGTCCGGACGGTTCGGGCCGTTGTGGCGGGCACCGGGGCCTACTGAGCGGCTGTCGGCAGCGCTCCGGCACCGGCGATCCCCCAGGAGGACCATGCCGGGTCTTCGAACTTGAGCGGTGTGGGTCGTCAAGCGGGTTGAGGCGCCGTCACAGTGTGTGAGGGACCTGGTGGCTCTTGCCGGGACGCAGAGTGCCCGTGGGCCTGCGTGATCATTTCTGTTCTCCACGCAGAACGATCATGCAGGAGCCACGGGCTTGCTCGACGATACTACGTTGCTGCTCGAGCTCGACGGGGTGTCCGTCGCGCAAGTCGAGCGGCTGGCCGATGGCAGGCGCCGGGGTTCACCTGATCACGACCGATGAGGCGGCCCGGGCCTGCCCGGCTTGCGGGGTCTTCGCCACCGGGAGAAGGGGGGCCTTGTCCGCCGAGTAGCCGAGGGGATTCTCACCCAATGCCAGGAACTTAAGAAGGTCACTTTCCGTGTTGGTCACGGTTTGGGTGGCAGTCGTGCGCTCTGCCGGACGCACGGAAGCTCCTCGTCTACGACTGGTGATTGTCGA
>NZ_JBSFJX010000445.1:0-2668 GCF_053598275.1 Streptomyces sp. NPDC001156
CTCATGCGCCGGCCGGCTGGCGATCAACCGAACGGGAGCAGGCCCGAACCCCCGTCCGACCCTCACACCGCAAGATCGCTTTGATAACGGCTTCTGAGGCCCAGTGCTTCTCCGTCACAGGTCAGCCCGGAAACCGCCCGCAAGTAGCCCAAGCTTCCCAAGCTGATGCCCTCTCGCGCAGGTCAGACACGTGCCTCGCAGCCATCCACCGAGCGGGCGTTGGTCTGCCGCTCGTCCGGGCTGCGGCGCTGGGGCGCCGGTCCCGGCCGAGCGGCAGTCCGACAGCAGAGGAGGCATGAGCTGCCCTGCGTTTCGTGGAAGCCCCGCACATCGTCTGTCGGGGGAACGGCGATGTACGGAGCGGAGCCGCCCTGTCGCGGGGCATGCTCGGACCGCAACCAGTCGGAGTTTCCGGAGTCGAGGTGATCAGGCAGTCGACGAGCTTCAACGGGCAGTCCCCGTCTCCTCCGTCAACGTATCGACGTGCGTCGTCGTCTCTGCCGTGTGGCCCGACACGATCAGTTCGGCCAGCATCAGCGCTGCCTCGGGCCGGATGGTGCCAAGGCGTACCAGGCCGTCGCCTGAGACGTTCACGTCAGCCGTAAGGCCGGGGAAGTCCGACTCCAAGCCCAAGGTCCTCAGTTGCGAAGCCAAGGCGCCGGCGCTGCGTCGAGCCTGTGCCCAGCCGCGGACGTAGGGGACGCCCGGCATCAGGTTCTCGGCGCGTTTGGCGACGACTCCCCGTCGGTCGATCATGGCTCAGTTCCTTCCGGTGCGGTGTTCGGCGGTTTCGTTGCCGCTCTCCTCCAGACGCTGCAAGCCCGAAGCCAGCGCCAGCCGCAGCAGTTCCGCCAAGCGCTCCGCGGTGGCTGGCGACACGCGACCGAGTTCGACCAGCCCATGGCCGAAGGCGTTCAAGTCGGCCCGCAGGTAAGGGAAGTCCCTCTCCAATCCTGCGCGAACCAGGGCGTCCCTCAGAGCGGTAGTGGCCTTGCGCGCGGCGTACCAGCCGTCGCTGTCCAACGGTGACCAGGTAGCAGCGTCATGCCGGTCGGTCGCGTCATCCCGCATCGATCGCTGCCCCCTCCTCGATCGCGGAGAGGGCGAGGACCTCCGCGGAGGTGTAGCGCTCGCCGTACCGGTCCACACGGGCAAGCAGTTCGGCGGAGGCCACGAGCATGGTCGCCAAGGCCACCGGACGGAGTGGGTTGGCCATCGGTCGCCGAGTCGGGGCGCGGAGCCACTCGTAACGGTCGCCGGACATCGGCATGGGGCCGGGGACGACCACCACGGAGCCGCGACTGAGGTAGCGGTAAGCGGGTGGCGTTCCCTCTTCCCGCGTGAGGTAGTGGACGAAGGCCTCCTGACTCTGCGAGCCCAGGAAGAACCCCACGCGTTGGGCTTTGTGGTCGAGCACCGTAGGACCGAACGGCAGGCCACGACGCAGAAGTTGATCGAATACGTCAATACCGATTCGCTGGTCGACCGATACCACGTCGAAGAAGCGGCCAGTCGGCAGCATGTACGGCGCTCGGGGGTCGTCCCCCCAGGTAGCCCGGCATGCCGCCGGATCGTCGGCCGCCGCGGAGAGCCATTCGACGCCCCTCCTGGTCATCCTCTGCACGTCATCTCACCTCGGTCGGACTCAGTTGCGGCCGCGATGCCGCCCTGTATCCAGACTCAGGGGCATCACCCTGGCCAGGGCAGATGACGAGAGGTGACGGGGGATGACGCGTCACGCGCAGACGCGTCATCCCCCGTCACGGACAACTGCCAGCGATCTTTGGTCACTTGCAGCGCCCAGTGATGCACCGCGCGTACATTCGGTCGTAAGGTCAAAGAGTCGTGGGCCCCAGTAGTCGCACCAGTGCACTGGGTTGGGAGGGAACAGTCACGTCTTCGATGGAGCCGACCAGCGTTCGCTTACGGCAGGCCCGTGTGGGCCGGGGCTGGAGTCAGCCGCGGTTGGTGCGCGAGTTGCGGCAGGTTGCGGCCCGCCGTGGCCACCAACTCCCGCCGGACACCAGCGTGAAACGCCGTATCGCCAGTTGGGAGAATGGGCACAGCGCTCCGGACGATTTCTATGGGCCGTTGCTGTGCGAGGTGTACGACCTCACCGCCGCCGAGCTCGGGCTGAGCCATGAAGGCGAGCGGGACACGGGGCTATTGGACGCCAGTTATCCAGCGAGCCCCGAGGGCGCGATCAAAGCCGTTGGTCAGCTGTGGCGCGCCGATCTGAACCGGTACGAGCCGCTTTTGCAGGCCGAGCCTTCCGAGCCCGCGTGGAACGAAGCCTCACTCCGGTGGTTGGTCGCGCCCGATCCGGCCGTTCCTCGACAGCGTCAGGACGGAATGCGCGTCGGTCTCGGAGACGTGGCTGCGATCAAGACCACCGCGGACATGTTCGCCATGTTGGACGACCGTTTCGGTGGCGACCACGCACGGCACGCGGCCGTCCAGTACCTCAGCACCGAAGTGACGCCGCTCCTGCACGGTCAGTACACCGAGCAGGTTGGCCAGGCCCTTTTCTCCACCGTGGCGGAAGCAACGCTCCTGGCAGGTTGGATGTCCTACCCTCTCTGTCAAAGTAGACCGAGTCAGGCATACTGGACGATTCATTGAGTCGAGGGCGGAGAAGGAGTAGTGCCCAGGTGGCCAGCACCAACGA
>NZ_JBSFJX010000446.1:0-2652 GCF_053598275.1 Streptomyces sp. NPDC001156
AGCGTAAAGAACTCCCATCATCGCAGGTCACAAGGCACTTCTTCATTTTCCCAAGCGTCATCCACAGGCATCGGTCGGTGGATCGAGGCTTAGGCTATTCGCCCCCTCGGGGACCCACAATCCGGGCGGGGTTCACCATCAGTGCCGCAGCCTGTCGCTCGCGAAGACCGTGGAGACGGTGTGTACAGAGGCGGGGTTCTCTGGGGCGCCTCCGACACGCCGTCGCAGTGCACGGCTGGTGCGGAGGGGGCGTGACCTGGGAGGTACCCCGGCTCTCTGCGGGGCCGCCGTTCGGAGCGACCCACTCCAGTCTGTGCTACGAGGCCAAGACGTGTCACACAGGGCCAATGACGGCACCCCTCAAGCACCGAGGATTAAGGCGGGGAGCCACGGTGACAACCAGGCACCGCTCAGCACAACGGCCCCTGACCGTCAAGCGCTTGCTTGAGTCAGGGGCCGTTCACCTGCGCGGCGGTTGTGGGATTGGCCACACGGTGGCTCGCGCGATGGTGTTCAAGGCCGTTAGCGGCTTCCTTCGGCCGTTGAGACGTCAGTCGAGTCGATCAGAAGGAGGCGAAGACGCCGACCTGGTGGTACTGACCGACGGCGCCCAGGGCCTCGTTCTTGACTGCGTCGATGTGAGCCACGACGTCCGAGTCGCTGACCGCGGTCGGGCCGGCGATGACGCTGGCGTGCGGGCTCAGCCCGCCGGAGACGTTGTCGAGCTCGGCATCGGAGATCTCAACGGTCTGAACCTGGGGAGCGGAGTTCATCATGAGACTTCCCTTCGCATGGGTGATGTTCCAGAGGGAGAGCGGCCCAAAGGGGGACAGACTGCGGGCCGCGACCGCCGGCGCGCGACATCAGTTTCCGGAAACCTTCGCGGGGCCCCGGCGGCGCAAAGGATCCAATCACGGAGCCCGCCAGGCAGCCAATCAACTGGCCTCACCAACAGGACAGATGAACGTGTCGGCTTCTCATCTGTGCAGGATTTGACACGAATTCGGGGCAACTTCTCTACATGCCGCGTGGCATGGAGAGGCGACTGGCAGTGAGTACGACTAATCGGAACGGGGCACTCCGCCCCATCAAAGCCCCATCCGACAAGGCCCTTGTAGAGATCCAACTCGCCCCACGTCGCAGTTGCACATGCGATGTGCAGATTCCGAACAGGTCTGTGGTACGCACCGCCCCATCCCCGGAGGCGCGCGTGCTGGCCAGCGTCGAATCGTGCTCTGCTTGAGCAGTAGGGCGGGTCGGCACACCTACGCCAGCTTCCACCGACCGCGTTGAGGCGGGTGGCAGGAGACAGAGGATTCATCTGCCCGTCACGTGAATGCGTGTTGGGGGCGTGTTTCACGGGACCGTCCGGCCCCGATCCATCGCGACAACACCTCGCCACTTGCTGCAGTCGGTAGGCAGCGCGGCGACGGTGAGTGCACCGATTGTGGCCGATTCGTGACGCTGGCAAGTAGCGTCCCTCACAAGGGTGTTGGCCTCGCAACCATCTCCCGTCACCCGTGACACTCCAGTCGCACGGGCCGCTGAAGTGAGTGACCCCGGGTGGGGTTCAGGCGCCTGCCCTCTCAGGGGGAGGCAGCGGGCGTCATCGTGCAGGGGCAGGCTCGTTTACCCCCCGTGGCGGGTCTGCCCCTGCTCGCAAGGACAGGCCTGGGCGCATCACGTGGCAGTGGCGCCCAGGCCCCTTCCGTGGGCGGCGTGCCGTCAGTCGCCGAAGGGGAGTTCGGCGTCCGGTCGACAGACGACGCACGCGGCCAGGCCCGCGCGCAGCGCGGCAACGGCCTCGTGCGAGTCGACGCGACGGACCGGGGCGTCGTCGAGGTCGCAGCCACCGAGGTGCAACGAGGCAAGGTCGGAGCCCTCCCGCTCGACAACCTTGAAACCGGGCCCGCGATCGCCAGTGAAGGTGGGCAGCCCGGTCGTGCGCGGCCGGCTCGAGGGCGGTGCCGGCGGCTGCTCGGCGGGCTGCTGCTCGCCCTCAGCGTGGGCGAGGACCTCGGCGGCGGTGGCGTGCTGCACCTTCAGGTATGTGTCCACCGTGTCGTTGTGGGCGATCTGATCGTCGAGCCACTCGAGGATCAGGCGCAGGCGCTCGGGATCCGGTGGCAGCTGGCTCATGCGGTCGATTCAAGCATTGGGTCTGCAGGACTGCGGGGACCTGTTACCGGTCGGAGGGCCGGGGCCGTCGGCGCTCACGAGTAGATGGGTGCCGTCCGGGGCTTCCGCCACCGTGTGCCCGTGTTGGACGAGCAGGGCGGCGACCGCAGTCTGCACGACGGCTTGCATGCTGTTGCTGGAGGTTTTCGGCTGTTCCGCAGCCAGGGCGGTGAGGCCGTCCGAAGCTGTCCACTTGATCAAGACCCCGGATAGGGCCGCCGTCACCCGCAAAC
Source organism: Streptomyces sp. NPDC001156 (assembly GCF_053598275.1). NCBI lineage: Bacteria > Bacillati > Actinomycetota > Actinomycetes > Kitasatosporales > Streptomycetaceae > Streptomyces > Streptomyces sp. NPDC001156. The sequence continues at coordinate 2,412 of NZ_JBSFJX010000446.1, forward strand.
CTGGGCGACGGTCGTCGGCGTCATCGGCCAGGTCAAAGCCTGCCTGCGTGAGAGCGCGTGTGACCTCGGAGACGAGTTCGGGAGGCGTGGATGGCACCGAGGGCGCCTGCCCGGGCTCTCGAAGTTCACGCCTGGGAATGCGGTCAGGTGACCTTCCCCTCGTAGCGTGGAGGTGTGACTGAAGGGGAAGTTGAGGGTCATGGGTGGGAAGCGACGGTCGTATGACGCGCCGTTTCGTGAG
>NZ_JBSFJX010000447.1:0-2602 GCF_053598275.1 Streptomyces sp. NPDC001156
CTGATCAGCTAAGCGCACCTATGCGAACCGTAGGGTTCGGTGTGGGTTTTGCCCACCTGGGTGGGGAAGCATGAGCGTGGAGATGGAATCCCGCGCCCAGTGCTGCTCCGCGTGGCCGGTGTCGGCTGGTGGTGGGTGTGCTGATCGTGGTCGCGCCCTGGTGCCGGTGGGCTGCGCGGGGCAGCTGGTTCCGGTCCGTTGGTGCGTGTCCCTCCGGACGCTGGCCAGCGCGGCCCGAAGGACGTACTGGGGAGGGAACCTCACGTCGCCTGGGCGTGAGGCGGTTGGTCCGCGGCCGGGTGGGGCCGGTCTTCGACCGGTCTGTCCGGCTGGTCTTCTCGGTGGCCGTGATGACGGCCTTGACCTCGACCGTGTCCACCACGGCGCGGATCACCATGGCGCTGCTGGCGCGGTCGGTGACGGTCTTGGTCTGGTGGGCGAGGCCGCGTGCAGCGATACGCCGCCAGGCGCCCTGGTCCCGGTCTCCCTGCCAGCCGCAGCCGGGACAGATGGCCCACTTCCATCCCGGTGTGGTGGGCCGGTCGGGTGCTTTGCGGTGGCGGAGCGGGGTGAGGCAGTGCGGGCAGTGCTTGGAGGTGCCCCGCGCAGGCACGGTGACCACGGCGATGCCGACTTCGGCGGCGAGGTGGCGCATGCGGTCGGCGATCTGCCCGCGCACTGTCTGCGATAGGCGCGCGTTCTGGGTGCGTCCCATGCCCCCGGCTTCCATCGACCGCAGGTCTTCCAGGTAGATGACCGTGGCCCCGGCAGCAACGGCCTGATCGACGGCCCAGCGGGCAGCGGCCCACGCCAATGTTTCGTTGAGGTTGGAGCGTCGCTCGCAGACACGCCGGATCTCTTCCGCCAGGGTGGCGGCCTTGCCGTCCAGAGCGGGATCGGCGAGCCGGGTGTAGTGGCCGGTCTTGGCGTGTAGACGTTCAAAGATGCGGCGCAACCGGTACTGCTTGGCGAGCACACCAGCAGCCCGGAACTGCGCGCCCGCCCCGAGTGCGGTGATCTGGCCGTCGTCGTGTATCCGGGCCGCACCCGCGCTGAGGAGAGTGTTCAGGCCCCAGTCCACGCCCAAGGCCACGCTGTGCCCGCTGCGTCGGGCCTTGGGCACGGCGTGCGTGTAGGCCACGTCGGCGCGCACCTTCCTGCCCGTGATGCGCAGGGTGGGCAGATGGATCACCGCGTTCGCCGGGACCGTGGGCGGCAGCGTGATCGGGCACTGGACCCACGTCCAGTCCGCATACCTCTGCGGGTCGGGCCGGGTGGGGAGCTGGAGCCGCAGGAGAGCCTTCGCCGGCTCGGTCACGGATCGTTCGATGGTGGCCTGCTGCCCGTCGCACGCGGCGAGCAGCAGCATGCGCGGCACACGCGGCGATGGTTCCAGCTCGAACACGTCGATGGGGAGACGGGCGTTCCTGCTCTCGAAGACGGCAACCTGGCGGGTGCGGGAACGGATGATGCTGGACGGCAGGTACTCGCCACCCGGGATCGCCCCGCGCACCGCATCCCATTCCTCGCCAGTGCGCTTCTTCGGGTCTTCGGGCCACTCGGCCAGCACACCGGCCACCAGATCGGCGCGCCACCTCACCGACCGCAGCGCACGCCCGGCCTGCTCCTGGGCCATGCGTGCGATCCGGTCGTTCACCTTGGCCTGGCAGGTGACCGTCCAGCCGAGTCGGCGCAGCGCCATCCAGGCGTTCGACGGCAGCTTCCTGCCCCCGGCATCCTGGCCGCAGGACAGCGTGTTGACGTCGGTGGTGTTCCAGTGTTCCGCCAGCAGCGCGCCGGTCATGCCGTGCACCAGGCCGGCACACCAGCCAACGCGCTCCACCACAGCGGCGGCGGTGAGGACTTCGCCGGTCTTCTCGTCCACGCCCGACCGGATCAGAGCGCGGGCGCAGGCGGTGCGAGAGGTCTCACCGTCGGCGAGCGGCAGTTTCCGGCTCACGCGGCACGGCCCTCGTTGTTGCACTGTCCGGACTCGGCCAGCAGTCGCTTGCGGTTGTCCGCACTACGCATCCCGTACAAGCGGCCCGCGAACGTGGTGACGAGAGAGACGAAGTCTTCGAGGAGTTCGTCCCGGCCGCCGAGCTTGTTCGGGTGCAGCACTTCCACGGTGACCCCGTACACGGCGAACAACCGCTTGAGCCAGCCAACCCCGAACCGGGCCAGCCGGTCCTCATGCGTCACACGCACCACGGTCACCGAGCCGTCCGACACCATCGCCAACACTCGGTTCAGGCCAGGCCGGTTCTCCTTCAGGCCAGAGCCGCGATCCCGGACGACCTTGACGATCTCCCCGGTTGCAGTGGCCCTCAGTTCGGTTTCCTGGGCCTCCAGAGAGGACTCCTGCCCGGCCGAGCCGGACACGCGCACATACAGCAACTCCAGACGCGGACGAGCGGTTGAGGAGCCGCTGCCACGCTTCATGTTCTCCACATCAACCGAGGAGAACCGGCGCTCACGGCCGACCCACGTGAACGGGATCTTGCCGTCCAACGCCCACTGGCGAAGCGTCATCGGGTGTATCCCGAGACGCTTCGCAGCCTTGGACATGCGCAGCAACTCCATGCATACAACCATACATGCA
>NZ_JBSFJX010000448.1:0-2534 GCF_053598275.1 Streptomyces sp. NPDC001156
TGGCCGGTCGCCGCGACGATCACCGTCGACGGCTACCCCGGCGGCGCGGTCGACACCGACCCGGTCAGCGGCCGGTACGCCGTCCGGCTGCCGGACGACGGGAAGTACAAGCTGCACGTCTCGGCGACCCTGCCGGGCTACAAGACGGCGGACGACACGGTCGCCGTCGGCTCCGACGACGTACGCCACAACGTGTCGCTGTCCGTGGACGCGAGCGCCTGCACCACGCTCGGCTACTACTTCGGATACAACGGCACCACGACCGACTTCGAGGGCTGGAGCGGCGCCACTCCGAAGGATGGCTGGACCGTCACCGACACCAGCGGCTCCGGGGTCACCTGGCGCTTCGACGACCCGGGTCACTACGGCAACGACACCAGTGGCACCGGCCAGTTCGCCGAGGTCGACTCCCGCAACGGCGGCAACGACACGCGCGAGACGACCAGCCTGGTCTCGCCGGTGCTGAACCTGAGCGGCGATGCCACGCCGATCGTCTCCTTCGACAACTCCTTCATGTCACCCCTCTACAACTCCAACGCCTACGTCGAGGTCAGCGTCGACGGCGGAAAAACCTGGACCTCGGTCTGGCACATGTCCCGCACGATCTCCTACGGCCCCGAGGTCGTCGCGATCCCGCAGGCCGCCGGAAAGAGCGACGTGCAGGTGCGGTTCCGGTACGACGCGGTCCACTCGTGGTTCTGGAAGGTCGACAACGTCTTCATCGGCAACCGCTCCTGCGATGCCACCGCCGGTGGGCTCGTGGCCGGTACCGTCGACGACGCCAACACCGGCAAGGCACTCTCCGGAGCCGGCGTCAGCGTGGCGGGCACGCCGACGGCCACGACGACCGGCGGCAGCTACGAACTGTTCGCGCCCGCTTCTGCCGCCGACAGCTCCGGCCGGACCACGCTGGGGGTCGTCGACGGCGCGTACACGGGCTCGACCGCGAAGGTCTCCGTCGCCCGTGATCGGGTCACCCGGAAGGACTGGCGCCTGGGTGCCGGCCGGATCAGTGTCTCCGGCGACTCGCTGCGGGTCACCCAGCCGCTGGGCCGGTCGACCACCCGGACCGTGACACTCCGCAACACCGGCACGGCACCCGTCCACGTCGTCCTCAACCCGCAGGACGGCTCATACACCCCGGACTCGACCCCGGGGCAGGCGCGCAAACCCGGCACCGGGGCACCGGTCCGGCACGTCGGTGGCCGCTTCACTCGTGGGTCGCTGCTCGCCGGTAAGGCGCACGCGGCCGTCACACCGACCGGCTCGACCGACGCGGCCCTCGTGAGTGGCGCCACCGCGTGGACCACCGCCGACGCCCTGCCGACGCCGGCCATGGACAGCGGCACGGTGACGCTCGACGGCAAGGTCTACACCTTCGGCGGGACCGACGGGGCGAACATGCTGTTCAAGGCCTACGTCCACGACCCGGCCACCGGCGGTTGGCAGCGGCTGGCGAACATGCCGGAGAAGCTGGAGAAGCCCGGCGCGGTGGCGGTCGACGGAGAGATCTACGTCGTCGGCGGCTGGGACAGCACCGGCAACGCCTCAACCGCGGCATACCGCTACGACCCGAAGCACGACTCGTGGTCCACGGTGGCGTCGCTCCCCGCGGGCGTCGTCGCCGGCGGTACGGCGGTCCTCGGCGGCCGGCTCTACGTGGTCGCCGGCTGCGGCGGCAACTGCATCCCGGCCTCGCAGGCGACCTACGTCTACGATCCCCGGGCCGACGCCTGGAGCCAGGTGGCGAACTACCCGATCACCGACTCGTGGTTCTCCTGCGCCGGCATCGACGGCCAGGTCGTGTGCGCGGGCGGAACCGACCCGGTCACCGGCGAGGAGACGACGGCGACGTACGCCTTCGACCCGGTCACCGGCGCGTGGACTGCGCGGGCCGACCTGCCGTACCCGAACTGGGCGATGGCCTCCGCCTCCTCCGGCGGGCGGCTGCAGCTGGTCGGCGGTGTCACCGGCGGACAGCTGACCAACCAGGCCGAGGAGTACGACCCGGTCACCAACTCCTGGTCGGCTCTGCCGGCGGCCAACGCGCTGGTCTACCGCGGTAGCGGCACCTGCGGACTGTACGTCGTCGGCGGTGCGGATGGCGGCAACCGCCCGGTCACCGGCGTGGAGCAGCTGCCGGGGTACGGCGACTGCGGCAGCTCCGGCGCCGCCACCTGGCTGTCGGCGCCGCGCACCGTCACCGTGGCCCCGGGTGCCGTGGTGAAGGTACGGGTCACCCTGAACGCGGACGAGGTCGACCAGGCCGGCACCTACACGAGCGGGCTGACCGTCGACACCGACTCGCCGTACGCCGTCCCGGCGCTGGCCGCCACGATGAAGGTGACCGGCACGCACTGACCGCGGACGGCTGACCGAACGGCACGACCTGACGGGGCTCCCGGGAAACCGGGAGCCCCGTTCCGGGATCAGTGCCGGTGAGAGTCGGCGAACTTTGAATCCTCCCCCAGCTGAAGGACTCCGTTGGGAAATCCGTGAAACGGCCGCATAAGCACCGCCTATGCGGCCGTTTC
>NZ_JBSFJX010000449.1:0-2516 GCF_053598275.1 Streptomyces sp. NPDC001156
GTCGGACAATACGACCTCGACAGCACGCGGACCCCGATGCGACATAGAAATAGTCTACAGACTTAGACTCGCCATTTCCGGCGCGTCACACTAGGGTCCTGCGCTGTTCACCGGTACGGCCGACGCGTGGCGAACGTCCGTGAAAAGAACGTCCGTGAAAAGGGGGAGGGGGCGGAGGCAACCCTGCCCCCTCCTCATAGGTCACACAGGCGCCACCTGTTCACAGGTTTTTCAAAGGTCCGAAAGGCGCCCCACTCTCTGTGATGACTCGTACCCGGCTGAGCGCGTTGGCCGCGACGGCCACCGTCGCCGCCATCAGCGGCCTGATCACCGCCGCCCCTGCCTCCGCAGCCGTCAGCTGCACCTCTCCCGTCTGGAAGGCGCAGTACTTCGGCAACTCCACCTTCAGCGGCACGCCGAAGCTGACCGCCTGCGACTCCGTCATCGCCGAGAACTACGGCTACGGCGACCCACCCGGCGTCACGCTCCCCAAAGACAACTTCTCCGTCCGCTGGTCCCTCACCCGGGACTTCGGCTCCGGCGGCCCCTTCCGGCTCTCCGCCGCCACGCAGGACGGCATGCGCGTCTACGTCGACGGCGTGCGGAAGATCGACCTGTGGAAGAACGTCTCCACCACCGCCCGCAAGACCCTCGACCTGACCATCCCGGCCGGCAAGCACACGCTCCGCGTGGACTATGTCGCCTGGACCGGCACCGCCAACGCCGGGTTCACGTACGCCCCGCGCACCGAGGTCGCCGTCGACAGGGTCAAGCCGCTCGCCCCGACCGGCCTCACCGCCGGGTACAACCGGGACACCAGGAAGACCACCCTGCGCTGGGCCGCGAACAAGGAGATGGACCTCGCCGGTTACCGCGTGTACCGACGGCTGAGCACCACCCAATGGGCGAAGGCCAGCGGTTCGTCGCTGCTCACCTCCCCCTCCTTCGTGGACGCGCCGCCCGCCACGGGCCAGACCTTCCTCTACGAGGTCCGCGCCGTCGACAAGGCGGGCCGCGAGTCCGCCGGCAGCCTCGACGCCACCGCCGTGACCGTGGACCGCACGGGGCCGGCGACGCCGACCGGTCTCACGGTCGCCGGCGACGCCTGGTGGGCCACCCTGGCCTGGCAGGGGGTCGCCGACGCCGCGAAGTACGAGGTGTACGCCGCTCCCGCGGCCACCGGCCCGTTCACGCTGCTGGGTACGACAACCACGACGTCGTACCGCACCGACGCACCCGTGAACACCGTCCGGTACTACCGGGTCCGCGCCCTCGACGCGCTCGGCAACCCGTCGGCGTACGCCGCCGTCACCGGCGACGGAGTCGACCGGACACCGCCGACGAAGTCCCCGACCTCCCTCGAAGCCGTCGTCCGCGTCGGCTACACCGACGTGTACTGGAAGCAGCCCGACGGCTTCTACGAGGACTTCGACAACGGCGGGACCTACCGCGTCTACCGCTCGCCCGGCGAGACCCTCGACCCGGCCGCACTCACCCGCGTGACCTGCGCCGAGGGAAGCGACGAGACCAGCACCGGCGGCATCTGCCACGACCTGGACATGCCCGCGGGCACATACGTGACGTACGCCGTCGCCGCGGTGGACCCGGCCGGCAACGAGTCGGCGCTGTCCGCCCCGCTCGTCGTCCGCACCGGCGACCGCGTCGCGCCCGGCCCGGTCACGGGCGTGAAGGCCACCCCCCGTGCCGACGGCGTGCTGCTGAGCTGGGCGGCCTCGACCGAGGATGACGTCGAACGCTACGTGGTCTGGAACGGCGCCCGGCAGGCGGACGGCACGGTCAAGTGGCTCAGCTCCACCTCCTGCTGGGAGGGTACGAGCGACCCGCTTGCGGTCCTCTGCGGCGACCTGCCTGACGGCGAGACGTACGTGTACGCGGTCGTCGCCAGGGACCGCTGGGGCAACGCGCTGCCCCCGAGCGACCCGAAGGTCACGGTCGTCGAGGCCACCGAGCTGGACGTCCGGCCGTCCGTGACGGTCGTCCGGGACTGGGACCTCGGCAGCCTGGGCTACGGCACTTTGATCGGCGGACCCGACCAGGACGGGCCGTCCATCAACTGGCGGTGCGACAAGACGGCCGTGTGCGACACTGTCGCGGGCTACCGGGTCAGACGGTGGAACGCGGCCACGAAGGCGTACGAGCCGCTGCACGCCGGACTGCTTCCCGCGGAGACCCGCGCCTACACGGACACCACGGCCGCGCGGGGGACCACGCACTTCTACACGCTGGAGGCGGTGCGCGCCGACGGCAGCGTCGCGGGCACGCACGTGTGGAGCTGCGTCTTCCAGGACCGCGTCTAGCTAGTACGAGGTCGTCGGAACGGCTTTGGCCGGGAGTTTCAATGACTGAGTCAAGCCGCCTGCGGGACCGGTGGGGCGGGGGTGAAGGTCCTGTTGTCACGCGGTAGCGCCCACAGCACGCTGGCTCGGCGCCGTGCCAGGGCGATGACGGCTTGGACGTGCTTGCAGCCTTCGCCGCGTTTTTTGAGGTAGAAGTCC
>NZ_JBSFJX010000450.1:0-2466 GCF_053598275.1 Streptomyces sp. NPDC001156
AGCGCGGCCCTGCGGGCACTGGACCGGTGGATCGGCTGGGCCCGCCGCTGCCGCATCGACGTCTTCGTCGACCTCCAGCGCCGTATCCGCCGCCATTACCAGGCGATCCGCGCCGCGCTGACCACCGGTATGAGCAACGGACTGATCGAGTCCACCAACACCAAGACCCGCCTGATCATCCGCAGAGGCTTCGGCTTCCACTCCGCCGACGCCATCATCGCCCTGGTCATGCTCACCCTCGCCGGCCCCCGCCCCCAACTCCCCGGACGCCAACCCGCCTCAGCATGACCCACACATCAAGCAGGAGAGCCCGAAAATGCCCTAGTCGCGCGATGCCCGACGGCGTGGCGCCGTCGGCGCGGAGACTATGCGAGGACACAGGCCGGTCGTCGGTGACGAGTCTGGCCGCGGAGAACCAGTGCTTTCACGTGCGCCTGCTCTCCTCCCCCGCGTTCTTCGCGTGACGTGGGAGGAGAGCAGGCGTGTGCCGGAGCGGAGCAGTCAGCTACTTCTTGTCAGGGGTTTGTGGGGTGATGCCGGCTACGGGGTAGCTGGCATCGGCCTGGAAGCCGCGCAGGGGCAGGTAGATGCCCTGGTTGAGGATGACCTGCTGGCCCTGCTTGCTCAGGATGAACCGGGTGAGCTCGGCGAAGACCGGGTTGAGCGGCGCGTCCGGGCGCTTGTTCAGGTTGAGGTAGGCCAGCCGGCTGAGCGGGTAGCTGGCCGCCGCGACGTTCTCGTAGGTGGGCGCGTAGGCCGGGTCGCCGTTGTGGTTGGACAACGACAGGACCTTCACTGGCGAGTCCAGGTAGGCGGCTCCCGTGTAGCCGATCGCGTACGGGTCGTTGGCGACCTCCTGGGCGATCTTGAACACCGTCGGTTCCCAGTGGACGTTGGGGTCGGTGTCGGCCGATCGCCACTCGCCTCGCTGGCCCGGCGTGCTCAGCACGCGCTGGCGGACGAACTCCTCGTAGCCGTTCCACGGCTTGATGCCGTAGATGTGGATCGGCTTGTCGGCCCAGTCGCCGGTCAGGCCCAGGTCACCCCACGTGGTAGCAGGCGCACCGCCGCGGGCGCGGGTGGTGGACAGGATGGAGTCGAGCTGGTCGAAGGAGAGCTTCTCGATGGGGTTCTTCTTGTTGACCGTGAAGACGGGGGAGTCGAGCCAGCCGAACTGGCGGTAGCTGCCGCCGGAGATCGGCACGCTCGTCGGGTCGTAGCCGTAGGCGTCGCGGAAGCCCTCGATGTCGCTGGGCCGTAGCTCACGGGAGACGAAAACGCAGTCCAGATTGCCCTTGGCCAGCTCCACCGCTCCGAGGCTGCCGGCATACGGGGGGTTGATGGAGAGGTGGACCTTGGGGTAGTACTTCTCGAATTCCGCGACCCAGTTCTTCGACAGCTCGGCGAGGACGTCGGACGCTCCGCACTTGTAGTCGCCGCGCAGTTCGTTCTTGTTCTGCATGGGCTGGAAGTCGTGCAGTGCCGGATCGAGGGTGGGCTGCAGCAGCTCGGGAGCGGGTTTGGCCCTGCCGTGCTGCTGGCCGTATGCCGCCTCTTCCGGGGTCTGGGGCGTGTTCGGCTTCAACGGTGAGACGGCCCAGTTCACCAGGTTGGGTGCGGAGTTGTCGCTCTGCACTGCCTGGGCGACGACGGCACCGCCCGCCAGCAGTCCGGTCGCCGCGAACAGGGCGGCAGTATTCCGCAACCATCTCTTCTTGAACATTTTCGAGCGGGACACGCGGTCTCCATTGGCTCGGCGAAGCTCGCGACGGACAGCTCTGGAATCACACGGAGCATGTGGTCGAGGTCACTCGGCGTCACACTGTAGGGAGGCTCGACGCACCGGGGAACCGCGTCCGCGGTTCTGATCGTTTTCCTTGATTCGGCCCTTTTGTGCAATCTGCGCAGCGCCACTGCCGACTGCGGCTCGCGTGCTTCGCGAGCACCAAGGCGGCCAACGGCTGGGAGAACCTCTCCCGTCACGTGGTCAGTACTGATTCGCTGATCCGCTGACGTCCGCTGGCATCCGCCGCTGGCCGAGTGGTTCCTGCCCCCAACTTGGTCCAACTGACTGTTACCGGTATTTGCACGATGGTTGTCGTCAGGTGCCGCTTGGACCGGCGACAGGCTGCGAGGCGGGCAGAGTCGCGAGAAGATGACCGCTGCCTGCAGCCGGCTGCGGACTCCTGCTCGCGACGCAGGGATATGGGACGGGCCGACTGTTGAAGGCCTGGCCCGCCACGACAGGTGCCTCGCAGCGATGACAGATAGCGCGCCCGGCCACAATCGATCTGAGCCTGAGCACGCTAGGTGTCGTGTTTGCAGGACAACTGTCGTGAGCCAGTGCCGCTCAACCCCGAGGCACCAGCTAGGAGCGTGTCTCAGTAACGAGCAAGGGGCCGCTGGCCGTGCTCGATGGGATCGGTCGCGGCCGTCCCGTGCATCTGTGAGGCTGTGGCTGGGTCC
>NZ_JBSFJX010000451.1:0-2461 GCF_053598275.1 Streptomyces sp. NPDC001156
AGTTCGAACGAACCATCACCGAAGCCCGGTCACGCTCGCACCAGAAGGACCGAGCAGCATAGGGAAGTCCTCCACGTTTCGAGGGGATTGACAGTTGCTACACGACGAGTCCCTCGGCCGCCAGCTGCTTCGCGGCGTGCAGCATGCACTCGCGTGGCAGGATGACCGCCAGCTCGTCGGCGCCGATGGAGGCGCCCATCGAGCGCAGCTCCTCGGCGCTCGGCGCCATCTCCTCCCCCACGACCTTGCCGATGACGAAGAAGCTGCCGTCCTTCATCTCGAAGACGTCGGGGCAGCTGTTGTTCTGTCCGCACGCCCCGCGCTCGGCGGGGGTCGATCCGATACGGCGCATGGTGCTCCTTGCAGTGACAGGATCGGTGCATGGGCACCGAGAGGGACTGGGTGTACAGGGTGGAGGAGCCGCACGGCTCCGAAGGCTGGCGCCCCTACGACGGCCCCGAGCGTTGGCGCGGCACGATCACCACCGAAGAACCCGACGAGGCCGAGTACGTCGCCGCCCTCGTCGTCAAGGACCTGGTGAGCGAGTGGAAGGCGAACGACACCGGCGTGAAGCACGTGCTGATCCTCGTCTGGGAGGACGAGGAAGGCGAAGACCTCGCGGACGCGGTCTACGCCGTGGAGGTCCGGCCGGACCTGCATGCTGAGTGACGTGAGTGAGAGAGACCGACGACTGGCGGAGGGGAGGCCTAGCGGCGCGGCAGGATGCTGCCGTGCGGTGGATACCGACCGTTGACACCAAGCTCAACATCTGGACGACCGCTGCGGTCATCGGCGCCAGCATCGCCCTCTACAACACCCTCCGGGGGTGGTGGCAGCCGGTTCGAGACTGGTAGAGGAGCGCGTTGACGATCTCTCGCATCTCATAGCGGCCCTCATGGCCGCTGACGGAGGGGTGCTGGGCCTTTCATGCCGTGACCACGGGCTCGATCAGTGCCCAGCGTTCGTTGGATAGGTCGCTCATGTAGGGCTTGCGGTCGCTCACGCAGCCACCTCAGCACCGCAGCGGCCCGGAGACCGGCCCCGGGCGGCAAGGCCACACGTTCAGGCAACGGCAGAACGGACATTGACTCACGTATCGCCCTCTTAGAGGGCATTTAGGTATGCCTTGTGCAGCTACGTCGTTATTGCGGCCAGCCCGCTTCGGGAGGCTATACGCCAGATATGCGCTGTCGTTAATTTCGGCGCGCCAGCCGTGGCATCCGTTTGCTCCACTTCTGGCACTTGGATTCCGTCTGGTTTGTGGATGACAGAGAAACGCCCTACCAGTCAAGCAACGCCATCTACAACGTCGTTGATGGTAAGAGCTCCTTCGTGACCGAGCGGAAGCCGTACCCCAGCGACCTGTCCGACGCCCGGTGGGCGTTGATCGAGCCGACCTTATCCGCCTGGCGAAAAGCCCGGCTCGACCGCAGACCCACCGGCCAGCCGGCCTCTGTCGAGCTGCGGGACGTCTTCAACGCAATCTTGTACGTCAACCGCACGGGAATCCCCTGGAAATACCTTCCCCACGACTTCCCGAACCACGGCACCGTCTACGCCTACTACGCAGCCTGGCGTGACGAGGGAATCTTCGCCCAGCTCAACTACGACCTCACCGGCCTGGCCCGAGTGAAGGAGGGGCGCAAGCCCGAGCCGACCGCCTCCGTGATCGACACCCAGAGCGTGAAGACCTCCACCAACGTGCCCCTGAACAGCCAGGGAACGGACGCAGCCAAGAAGATCGTCGGCAGGAAGCGAGGCATCATCACAGACACGCTCGGACTCCTCCTCGCCGTGATCGTCACTGCCGCGAGCCTCTCCGAAAACGCCGTAGGAATAAAGCTTCTCGACCAGGCCAAGAAGACGTACCCGACCATATCCAAGTCCTGGGTCGACACCGGCTTCAAGAACGCCGTCATCGAGCATGGCGCCAACCTCGGAATCGACGTCGAAGTCGTCAACAGGAACCCGGAAATCCGCGGCTTTCACGTCGTCAAAAGGCGCTGGGTCGTCGAGCGAAGTCTGGGATGGATCATGCTCCGCCGACGCCTGGCCCGCGACTACGAGGCCCTCCCAGCCAGCTCCGAAGCCATGATCCACATCGCCTCGATCGACAACCTCACCAAGCGCATAACGGACGAGACCACACTCACCTGGCGAGGTACCTATTAGGGCATAAGGGGCGATCATCCTAAATCAAACGCCCTCTTACGCCGTGAGCCATTCCCGGCGGTTACCGGCGGGCGAGAGGAGGCGGTGCTCCCTTTGGTGTCCTCCCCGGCGACCATGCCGGCTCCGGCAGCTGACCCGAACGGTGGGGTCCCGCGCCGGAGCCCCGCTGCGGGTACCGGCTGCTAGATCGGCTCAGAGCCAGCCGCGGCGGACCGCCTGTGCGCCCGCCTGGAACCGGCTGGTCGCGCCGAGGCGGGCGGTCAGGTCGGTGATCCGGCGCCGCAGTGTG
>NZ_JBSFJX010000452.1:0-2460 GCF_053598275.1 Streptomyces sp. NPDC001156
ATACCACCTGCCCAGGCACAGACACCAACCCGAAACCCGCTCAAAAACCCGTCAGAAGATCCACTTCAGGCCACGTCGGTGGATCAAGGCTAAGTCTGCGGACACCCGCTCCCGTGCCTGGCCCGGCATGGTCTGGACGGACCCCACCTGCGGGACGGTGTACGTGTTCCCGCCGTACTGCACAGCTTGGATGTAGTCGTCGACCGTCGAGATCGACCGGCGAGCAGCCCGCAACAGGGTCACCACGAGCCGCCCCTCCCGTCACCCGGTTCCGCCACGTCGGCGATGAGCATTCATTAGGCGGCCAGCAGGACGCCGGCGACGATGAGCGCGATCCACAGCCCCCACTGAAGGCCCACCCCAGCGGAGATGAACCCGCCGCCGGTCCAGATACCCAAAGGGAAGGCCCAGTCCGCTGCTGCGCCGCCAAGCAGGGCCACCGTCATCGTCGCAAGGAAGGCAGCCAGAGCGGCGCGCCGACGAGGCGGTTTTGTGCGGTACAGCTCGCCCATGGGCCCCGCCGCGAACTTGCCGGGGAAGACGAGTAAAAATGACCAGTCAGGCAGCCCTCCGAACAGCCAAAGGACCAAGGCGATAACACCGCAGACAGCGAGGCCGTGGAGTTCCCACACGATGGTGGACTTCATCAACTCCCATGGCTGGCGCCGGATCCATCCGCTCTCGCCGTACTCCTCGTCGGCCACACCAGAAGAGTAGCCGTGATCAGGGCGAATGTTGTCTGGCGGGGCACTACTTGATCACCCCGGTCCAGTGCGGATCCTCGCTGAGGTAGGCACTACGCACGACGCTTATCGGGCTTCGGAGATGTGGGGCCGCGCCAGACTTCGCGAGCGCCCCAGAGGAACAGTAGGCCGATGACGCCACTCACGCCCACAAACCCGAATCAGATGGCGATGAGCACTCTGACGAGGCTTCTCATGCGCGGATCGTAGGGCTGTTGTGCCGTCTCGGGAAGGCTCGTACACCGCGGTGTGGACGTTCACGTAATTACGTGACGCTGATGATGCAGATCGTGGGGAATTGCCTGACCGTCGACACGTGGTCAGTCGTCGAAGGACAGGTCGATGTCCGGTCGGCAGACGGCGCACGCGTCCAGGCCCTCGCGTAGCGCGGCGAGGGCGTCGTGCGCGTTGATCTGGTGGGCCGGGCCGTCGTCGATCTCACAGGCTCCGATGTGCAGGGTCAGCCGTGGCGGCTCGTTCTCGCCTCCCCGCTCGACGACCTTGAAGGCGGCCCTGCGATCGCCGGTAAAAGTGGGGCGCGGCGGCCGCCGCGACGGTGCCGGTGCGGGCTGCTCGGTGGGCTGCTGCTCGCCCTCGGCGCGGGCGAGGGCTTCGGTGACAGTGGCGTGCTGCACCTTCAGGTACGTGGCCACCGTGTCGTTGTGGGCGATCTGCTCGTCGAGCCACTCGAGGATCAGGCGCAGGCGCTCGGGATCCGGTGGCAGCTGACTCATGCGGTCGATTGAAGCACCGGGCCTGGGGACGGTCGAGGCGGGGGCTGGTGGTCAGGCGAACTGCCAGCCGAGCAGTCGACCCTGCTCGCCGACCTCGGCGGTCAGCCACGCACCTGGCAGTTCATCGACCGGGACGCCGAGGGCGAAGGCGATCTCGGCGGCCGGGTAGCGCTCCCGCTTGGCGCTCACTGCGGGCGGGGCGTGGCCGACGATCTCAACCTGGTCGCCGAGTAGCAGCTCGACACGGACAGTAACGCGCTCGAGGGTCATGGGCTGGTTCCTCTTGGTAGCCGGGTGAGCCTCGCCCGAGGTCTCTCGCAGATCAGACCTCGGAATGCGGTCGGTCTCTTGCGGGTGGAAGCTGAGTTCATGGCGAAGTGCTGCGTGACCGTGGCGGCGCCTTGCGGATCGGGCGGCCGCCGCGTATCCGCTGATGAGCAGATCCTAGGCATGGCGTACTCGCTGCACGACTTGACGGTGTTCCTGCACCACGCCGGGCTGATGGGTGGGGATGAGGTGGACGTGGCCAAAGCGGAACTCATCGAGTGGCACGGCGGTGGTCCCGAGGTGTGGCCGTGCCAGGGTGGCGGGCCTGACTGCTGGATGGTGCCCGGCGGCGGGCCCGCCTCGCAGGTGAGGGTAACGAGGCGGGCCTGACGGGAGCCGTGTGTTGGATGGCGCCAGTTCACTGTTGCATGGGAGGCGAGGGGGCGAGGTACTTCGGGCGTGTCGAGCCGCTCAGGGGATGGCCTGATCACTCGTTCGGCCCCAACAGCCTGGGGAGCCGGTGGGGCCACGGACGGCGCGGGTTGCGCGGCCGCCTCGCTGTCGTTCCCCCTGAAGGGTGAAGCGTTGGCCGCGCAAGAACGGAAGTGCGGAAGGCGTGAGCCGCAACCGTTCCTAGTCAGTGAGCAGGAGTGAGTCTTGTACCCAGTCCTGGTCAACTGGCGCATCCCGAACGGTGGTGGATGCACTGGTCTCCC
>NZ_JBSFJX010000453.1:0-2419 GCF_053598275.1 Streptomyces sp. NPDC001156
GAAGCGTAAAGAACTCCCATCATCGCAGGTCACAAGGCACTTCTTCATTTTCCCAAGCGTCATCCACAGGCATCGGTCGGTGGATCGAGGCTAAGCCAATCAGAGACGCTTCGCATGTCGCTCGCTCCTTTTCAGCGATCGGCCATGCCCCGGGGGGTGTTCGCCGCACCCGCCGGGGCCTTTCTGTCTCCGCATAGTATCGCCTTGTATCGCTACGTCTCTAGACGTATCCAGAAGTGCCGCCACGAAGGAGTACGCCTAGCTTCCAGCTATGGCCATTGATCCGGATGCGGAGATTGATCACGGCGCCCCGCTCACGCCGTACCGGCAACTCGCCGAGATTCTGCGTGCGCGTATCCGGCGAGGAGATTGGACACCAGGACGCGCGATCGCTTCCGAGACTCAGCTCGTGCAGCAATACGGGCTTGCACGCAGCACGGTACGGCGGGCTATCGCTGTCCTGGTGGAGTCCGGGGAGGTTTTCACAGTGCCCCAGCGCGGCACCTATGTGGCGGAAAATCCCAGTTCAGAGGCCACATAGTGCAGTACTGCGCTGGCGCGAGGTCTACCGACTCGTGGCCATAGCGAAACTCGGCGTCGCAGTCGTCTTCACGACCGCCTCGCACGCGCGGGCTCACTCGGCCAGGGCGAACCTCAGCTCTGGACCGAGCGCGACGCCGATCGACCCCACGCCTCTGACCGGCACGCGGAACCCGGCCCGCCGGTTGTCCTCCAGAACGCGGACGCATCGCACACGTGGCACTCCAGGGGCCCGTGGGAGGCGCTATACGTCGCCGCGACGGGGGTCGATGCGCTCGACGCCTGGCTGTGGTTGGTCCTCGACGGCCCTGTCGTCGATGGTGTAGTCGATCATCGGCCTGACGGTGACCACACCGTCCACGCCCTTGGCGAGCCGTTCGGCGATCTGGGCGGTGCTGCGGTTCTCGACCTCGCCACGCAGGGTGACGACGCCATCGTGAACCTGGACCTGCACGTCCTGTCCGGTCAGCCGCAGTATCGCTGTGAGGACTTCGTCGCGTATCTCCTCGCGGATCTCCTCGTCGGGGCGCAGGAAGACGCGCAGCAGATCCGGGCGGCTGACGATGCCGACGATGTGGTCTGCCTCGTCCACGACCACCAGTCGCTTGACGTGCTGGCGGTCCATCGCACGGGCCGCCTCGGCGACCGTCCAATCGGTGTGAGCGGTGGCCACGGGAGTGGTCATCAGCCCGGCGGCGTTCTCCGCGCGTGCCTTGGCCTTCTCATGCGGCCACCCGGAAGGTGTCGCCCGCCCACCGTACTCGTCGGGCTGTTCGGCCTGCTTGCGGAGCAGATCGGCTTCGGACACCAGTCCCAACGGCGCACCATGCTCGTCGGCTACGGGCACCGCGCTGATCCCGTGGCTGGACAGGACGGACGTGATCTCCTTGAACGAGGTGTCCGGGCGGACGGTGACAACATCGCGGGTCATCACTTCGCTGACAGTGCTGTGCTGGGTGGTCATGGTCGCGTCTCCTTCCAACCTGCGCGTCGCGCGGTGGACGCTGTCTCGCCCCCACCTCCACTGTGCTCCTCTTGCATCCGGTCGTTGCAGGGGCCGCCTCGCCCGCTCGGCACGGTGGTGAGCGATCGTGGGCCCGCTTGCCCCGTGGGCGCCGCACTCGGCCGGGTCAGCCATTGCGGCACTCCACCAGGCGCACTGTCCCGTCGCCTGCTGCAGCCGACGGAGCCGGCTCCGGCAACAATCGCGAGCCCACACCAGGCCCGCAACCAGCTACCACCCGCTACCCAGGAGCAGCCTGCTGCACCAGACGTCGGCGCCCTGCCGCGGTTGACGGGCACCTGCGGCGGCCGATCGTGTGCGCTGTGACTGTTCGCTGTAGATGGCGGATGTTTGCGATCGCTGGGCAGAGCACCGCGGCGATCACGCGACCTGCGGCTTCGGCAGCACTGACACCGGTTCCAGGCTCAGGTCAGCGAAGGTGGGTTGGATCGTGTGTCCGTATCGTGCTGTGTCAGCGCAGGACTGACCGTACGGCGTCAGGTGATCGGCCCACGACCGCCGTCCCGTCGTCCGCGGTGATGATCGGGCGTTGGATGAGGATGGGCTGGGTGGCCAGGGCTGTGATCCAGCGGTCGCGGTGCGCCGCGTCCCGCGTCCAGGTGTCCATGCCCAGGTCGGCCGCGGCTGGTTCTCCCATCCGGGTGATGTCCCAGGGCTCCAGGTGCAGCCGGTCCAGTACCTGCTCGAGCTCCTCTGTGGTCGGTGGCTGTTCCAGGTAGCGCCGCACTGTGTATGGGGCGCCCTCTGCGTCCAGCAGGGACAGTGAGCCTTTCCCGGTAACCGGTCGTCGCTCGCTGTGATCGCTGGGCTGTGCTGTGCCGCTGCCGTCGCCAAGTCCGCGCAGCCGTAAGGCCC
>NZ_JBSFJX010000454.1:0-2417 GCF_053598275.1 Streptomyces sp. NPDC001156
AGTCTGACCAGCCGCTGCAGCTCAAGCCCAGTCACTTTCACCCAAGCCCCGAGCAGGCACCGGCATGCCCTCGGCTGCTGTGATTTTCCGGCCAGGGGAAACGTACCCGTGGCGTTGCTAGCCATTTAGGGTTGTCGGCGGCCCCCCTCCCTCAGACGGCCCGGCTGATGCAGCGCGCGTGAGGAAGCCCCTGCATGGCCAACAGACCGACTGGGCAGAGAACCAGTCGAAGCAGTGATCGATCCGTAACTGAACGTAGGGTTCGCAAGCATCACTCTGGTCCCTAACCTATGGTCGAGGGGGAGGTGGGTTGCGTGTCTGTTCGTGTCCGGGTAGAGCCAGCGCTATTGCTCTGGGCGGTGGAACGAGCCGGTTGGTCAATGCCCGCATGGCAGAGGAACACGCTGAGATCTTGCAGGCTGTCTGCCGTCCCGAGGATCACGCCGTCGACGCGCACGCGTCGACCGCCGGTCTCGGACGGCGGGTAAACGATCACGCGGCGCCTCGCCATGGCTCCAGCCTCGCGCTCGGGCGCCGGACGCGCATGCTCCTCCATCAGCGCGATGCAAGGCGGCTTCCGTCATGCTTGCCCACCCGTATGGCAGCGCCGGTGTGGCCGCCGTGCCGCTGCCGGATCAGGCTGGGCGTGGCGCCGCGCGGCCTGGTGTCCCCCTCAGCTCAGGCTGCCGAAAGTCCACGCAGGGCACGCCTCCCACCCTTTCTGGCACCCGAGTGGGAGGCGTGCTCGTATGATCAGATGCCCCGGAACGCCGGTTGAATGGAGTACGCGGAGGCCCCTGCCGACTCCACGGCGGGAGCCCCGTTGGGGCGGGAGCGGGGGGGGTCAGCCGGTCTTCTGCCGTTCCCGGAGTTCGTGGACGCTGGTGGCGGTGATGGTGCCGTCTTGCTGCTCGTAGTGAGAGAGGGCGAGACCGAGGCCGAAGAAGGTGGGAGCCCACTCACCGACGAAGATGCCCCACCGGTCGGCGCGGTCGACACCGGCGCCGGGTTCGGCTTGGAGGCTGGTTATCCAGGAGGCGATGCTGAGGCCGATGGATGCCATGCCCGCGAGGTAGGCGTGTTCGCTGCGGATGCCCATTTCGTGCATGCTCTTGATGATCATAAGGGGATCCCTTCTGTGGGGGTTTCGGCTCGAGTACCCCCACACGGATGGCTCTATTGGGTGAGCTTGCGATGTTATGTCCCTATCGGTGGGGACATAGGAGCTGGGCGCCGCGCCCGTAGCGGCAGGTGAGCCCCCGGCAGCGGGCGCACGGGCCCGACCTGTGCCGGTGTCAGCCCAGCATGATCGCGGCGGAGACGCGGTCCGTGGCGGGGCTTATTCGCATGCCTCCGCGCGCGGAGGCACCAAAGCAGCAGCTCCTGCGGGTCCCGCGAAGGTCAACGGTGCCTGGCCTTCAGCAGCATGACCACGAGAGCCACAACCAGAATCGCGAACATGATGGCGTACCACGGGAAGAGTGCTTCCGCTCCGTCCGCCACGCAGGGGAGCTTTCCGCATACGAAGTTCATGGGGATCGCCTTCTTCTGGAAAGCCAGCGGAAACGGCAGATTCCGTGATTCCGAGTATCCTCGACCGGCTTTCCGTCACCTCACGAACTGGGTGCTCTGCTCGATAGCCCGGCAGTGGGGGCACAGCAGCTGGGCGCCGCGCCCGTAGCGGCAGGCCAGTCCCTGGCAGCGGGCGCACGGGCCGACCTGAGCCGGGGAGCAGCCCACCATGATCGCGGCGGACACGGGGTCCGTGGCGGGGTCGATGCGTCTGGGCACCTCGTTCATGTATCCGAAGGTACGTCGCGGCTCGAGCTCAACCCGATCGCCGCCTAGTGGCGTGCGGCATCCCGGGGGGTGGCGTGGCGTAGACAGGCTCTATGGGTGAAGACACCGAGAAGGTCCACCATCCCGGCGAGATCGTTCCCGTCTCCGGGATCTACGAGTGCGACTGTGGGCGGGACCACGAGTACAGCACCGATGTGAAGGGCCATCGCTTCCCGCCTCTGCACCAGGCGTGTAGTGGGAGCGGCTGGCGACTCAAGGCGCCGGCGCACCCTGGTGTTGCGGCCGCCGGTCGAGCCTATGCTCGCCCAAGCGCGTGACACGCTGCCCGGCGGCCTGGCCTACGAGCCGAAGTTCGACGGGTACCGGGCGCGGCCGGCCGTGCAGCGCCGGGCCGGTGCGGCCGCCAAACTCATCTCGAGATGCACCCGGTGCGGTTGCTACACGACGAGCCCCTCGGCCGCCAGCTGCTTCGCGGCGTGCAGCATGCACTCGCGCGGCAGGATGACGGCCAGCTCGTCGGCACCGATGGAGGCGCCCATCGAGCGCAGCTCCTCGGCGCTCGGCGCCATCTCCTCCCCCACGACCTTGCCGATGACGAAGAAGCTGCCGTCCTTCAT
>NZ_JBSFJX010000455.1:0-2378 GCF_053598275.1 Streptomyces sp. NPDC001156
ATCGGCGGAGTCCGCTTCCCCGCCATCGGCGAACTCCCCTACCTCCTCACCCTCGCAGGCCACGGCTTCTACTGGTTCCGACTCCGGAAGAACGTGCCGCAGGCCACCAGGGTCCATCTGTTCGTCGGCAGTTGACCGATCGCCGCTGATCGGCCGGCCGTCACGGAAAGGACGCGATGCCATGGCGAAGACCCAGACCGCAACGCTCCGCCGGTACGGCCTCGGCCCCACCTTGCTGCTGGCCTCGCTCTCCGGTCTCCTGCGGGAGTGGCTGCCGCGTCAGCGCTGGTTCGCCGGCAAGGGGCGCCCGGTCACGGATCTGGCGCTGCTGTCGGTGACCGAGCTGCAACCGGACTTCCTGCACGTCCTGGTCCGCGCCGACCACGCCGAACCGCCCGCGATACGCGGGCCGGACGCCGCCCCAACCCACGACTGCTACCAGCTCTTCCTCGGCGTGCGGGAGTCGCTGTCGCCCCGGCTCTCCCCGGCCGTACTGGGACGCGTGACCGAAGGCCCCCTGGCGGGACTGCTGGTCCACGACGCCCTCCAGGAACCGCACGCGGCGTCCCTGCTCCTGGAGCGGCTGCGCACGCCGGACACCACAGGCGCCCTCCGCTTCGAACGTGACTGGCGGGTTTCGATCCCCACCGGACTGGCCCCTCGTCTTCTCGAGGCCGAACAGTCCAACTCCTCGCTGGTGTACGGCGACACGTACATCCTGAAGGTCTTCCGCCGGGTCCGCCCCGGAATCAACCCGGACCTGGAAGTGCCCTGGGCCCTGGCCCGGCAGGGATGTACCCGCGTACCCGCACCGGTGGCCTGGTTCCGCACCTCGAGCCCGTGGGACGCGACGCTCGGTGTGGTTCAGCCGTTCCTGCGCGGCGGTGTCGACGGCTGGACGCAGGCCCTCGAGGCCCTCGCCCATGGACGGGACTTCGGGGCCGAGGCGTACGAGATGGGGCGGGCCACGGCCGAGGTGCATCTGGCACTCGCCGCCGCGTTCCCCGTCGAGGCCCGGGGCGCGCCCGAGAACAGGCGGCTCGCGTCCGCGATGACGGGCCGTCTGCAGGACGCCATCCACGCCGTACCGGAACTGCTGCCCCACGCGTCCGGGCTGCGTGAGGCCTTCAACGAGCTGAGCGCACTGCGCACGCCCCGGAGCGCCCAGCGCATCCACGGTGACCTGCACCTGGGACAGGTGCTGTGGGCCGAACGGCGGTGGCACGTGATCGACTTCGAGGGGGAGCCGGCCCGCCCGCTCCCCGAGCGGCGCCGCGCCCGGTCCCCGGTCCGTGATGTCGCGGGCATGCTCCGGTCCTTCGACTACGCCGCCCACGCCCGCAGGCCCTGGCGCCCCGAGTGGGCCCTGCACTGCCGCGAGGCGTACTGCGTCGGCTACGCCGCCGAGGCGGGCTGGGATCCCCGGTCGGAACCCGCGCTGCTGCGGGCGTACGAGACGGACCGCGCCGTGTACGAGGTGCTGTACGAGGCCCGGCACCGCCCCGACTGGCTGCCCGTGCCGATGGCGGCGATCGCACGCCTCGCCGAACGCCCCGGCCTGAGGAGGCTGACGCCGTGACCATCACCCAACAACCGCCCCTCGCCTCACCGTCGTTGGGCACCCCGGAACCCGCTCCCGCGGCACCCGGCGACCGGGAGCGGCTGCTGGCGGGCACGCACCACGACCCGCACGCGGTGCTGGGCGCGCACCCGGTGGCGGCCGGGGTGGCCTTCCGGGTGCTGCGCCCGTGTGCGCTCTCGGTGACCGTCGTTCTGGGGGAGGAGTGGGCGGAGCTGCACGACGACGGTGGCGGCTTCTTCTCGGGACTGCTGCTGCTCCAGGACATCCCCTCCTACCGGCTCCTGGTGGCCTACGACGACACGGTGCTGGAGACCGACGACGCGTACCGCTTTCTGCCCGCGCTCGGCGGGTTCGACCTGCATCTGATCGGCGAGGGGCGCCACGAGGAGCTCTGGACGGCGCTCGGTGCGCGGGTGATGACCCACGCCGGGGTCCGGGGAACCCGGTTCACCGTCTGGGCGCCGGACGCGCGCGGGGTCCGAGTCTGCGGGGACTTCTGCCACTGGGACGGCGGCGCCCATCCGATGCGCTCGCTCGGCTCGAGCGGCGTCTGGGAACTGTTCGTGCCCGGTATCGAACCCGGGACGCGCTACAAGTTCGACATCACGCGCCCGGACGGCACGCACAGCGTGCGGGCGGATCCCATGGCCCGGCACGCCGAGGTACCGCCTGCCACCGCGTCGATCGTGACGGAGTCGGCGTACGTGTGGGGGGACGAGGAGTGGCTGGCACAGCGTGCGGACACTGCGGTGCACGAGGCGCCGTTCTCGGTGTACGAGATGCATCTGGCGTCCTG
>NZ_JBSFJX010000456.1:0-2340 GCF_053598275.1 Streptomyces sp. NPDC001156
TGCGACCGGGCCACGCTGTTGGTGGCCTGGGAGCGGGTGTCGGGCAACAAGGGCGCGAAGACAGCGGGCGTGGATGCGGTTACCCGCCGCCACGTCGAGGAGGACATTGGAGAACTGGCCTTCCTTGAGGACTTGAGGTCCTCGCTCAAGGACGGCAGCTTCACCGCGCTTCCTGTGAAGCAGGCGATCATTCCCAAACGGAACGGCAAGGTCCGTGCCCTGGGGATTCCGACCCTGCGCGACCGGGTGGCACAGATGGCCCTCAAGCTGATCCTCGAACCGATCTTCGAGGCAGATTTCTACCCGTCGAGTTACGGGTATCGGCCCGGACGTCGGGCTCAGGATGCCATCGCCGAGATCCACCAGCTCACCAGCCGCTCATACGAGTGGGTGGTCGAGGGTGACATCACCGCATGTTTTGATGCATGGTCACACTGCTCCTTGCGTTCATTGTCGGTGTCAGAACAGGCTGTTCTGAGGGGTGGGTGGCTCGATACGCAGGCCTTTCCTGCGTCCGGTGCGGACGTGGACGGCCTTGAGCTCGCCGCGCTTGACACGCTGCAACAGCGTCTGGCGGGAGACTCCGTAGGTGAGGGTGGCTTCGAGCATGGCCAGCCAGCCGTCGGGGGCATCGTCGACGAACAACGCGCGCAGGTCGTCGGTGAGGCGGATGCGCCAGGGGGCGCCGGGGGTGTCCTGCTCGCCGGCGATGAAGCCGTCGTTCAGCCAGCGGTGCAGGGTGGAGGGCGCGAGGCCGAGGTGTGCGGCGGCCTGGGCCACGGTGGCCAGCTCTCCTTCCTGCGGCTTGTCGCTGTTGGTGTGGCAGGGGATGCCCCAGTAGTGCCGGGTTCCTTGGACTCTACTGGCGGTGTATGACAATCCCCGGGCGGTGCGCCGGCCCTGTCGGTTGAGGATCCCGGCGATCTGTGCGTCGGGATAGTGCACCGCCAGGCGGCGGATCAGGTCGACGGTGTCCTCGCTGGTGCGGATCTTCGGCTGCGGGCGGCGGATCGGCACCGACAACTCGCTGGTCACGCCGCCCTTCCAACGCATGAGCACCCCAGTGTGCGGGTTGGAGCCGTCGCGGTGGACGGTGAGCGTGACGTCCTCGATCAGGGTGTGCAGCAGTTGCTTGCGGTCCTTGTCGGTGGTGGTGGGGGCTGCCCAGACGGTGTCGAGGTCGCCGGCGAGGGCGAGCACGGTGGCGCGTTCGGCCGGGGTGAGGGCGGTGGGGCGTCGGCGTTCGCGGCGGGCGAGCTCGGTCTCGGCGGTGGCGAGAGTGGTCAGGGCCTTCTCCCAGTCGGCTTCCAGGCCGCGGGCGACCAGGCGGTTGTCCGGGTCGACGGCCCGGTAGCGGCGCTCAGCGCGCGAGGCGTCGTAGCGGGCGCGTTCCACCTCGCGCCGGTACTGTTCCAGCGCCGCGTCGTGGCCTGCTTCGAGCTGGTCGGCGGCCTGAAGGCAGGCGTCCAGGGCGGCGGGGGTGAGGGCGGCGAGGAAGGCGGCGGCCACTGCGGTGTCGATGGTCTGCCCGCCGACTTGCAGGTGGCGCGTGCCTCGGCCGTCGACCAGTTGCCCGGTCCCGGTGCAGTAGTAGCCGGGGGTGGCCTTGGCCGGCCCCTGGTAGAACACGGCGAGCTTGCGCCCGCAGATCCCGCAGACGGCCAGGCCCTGCAGCAACGCGCACCCCTCGCGCACCGCTCCGGTGCCCGGCTCGTGACGGCGCGGTCGGGTGTTGGAGGCGATCTTGTCCTGGTTGGCCAGGTACTCCTCCCAGGAGATGAACCCTTCGTGATGGTCCTCGATCAGCACCTGCCACTGGTCGCGGGGCAGGACGCGCCGGTGGGTCCGCAGGCGGCCGCCGGCATCGAGGCGGCGCTCGAAGCGGGTGCGGCCATAGACATAGGCGCCCGCATAGGCGGGATGAGTGAGCGTGTTGTGCACCGCGTGGTAGGTCGGCTCGATCCAGGTGATCTCGGTGCCGTGCAGGTAGCCGGTCGGCTGCAGCGGCCACTTCAATCCCTGCTCGCGCAGCCACAGCCACACTCCACGAGCCGAACCGCACTCGGCGAAGCGTTCGAAGACCGTGCGGATCACGCCGGCGACGGCCTCGTCGGGATGGAAGAGGATCTCACCGTCGGCCTCACCCCACACCATCCCGACCGGCAGGCCGCGCCGCAGTTCGCCGCGGGCGGCCTTGTTACGCACCCCGCCGTCCAGGCGGGCCCGCAGAATGTGCAGCTCAGCTTCTTATGCGGACCTTGCCGATATGCCGCCGCACGGTGGTGCCGCCCTGGTCGTGGGCCTGGGCATCGTTTTATCGATCGGCATAATCATGGGGCT
>NZ_JBSFJX010000457.1:0-2332 GCF_053598275.1 Streptomyces sp. NPDC001156
CGGGCCGGACCCAACTGCCCCGCGCAGCCGACCGGCACCAGGACGTGAACACGATCAGTACACCCACCACCGGCCACCGGCCACGAGGAGCAGCACTGGGCGCGGGATTCCACCTCCACGCCCATGCCTCCCCACCACGGTGGGAAACGATCCCGGAAACTCAATCCAACTCAGGATCGCTTAGCTGATTAGAGACGCTTCCCCAGAAGGCCATCACCCCTCCCTGAAACCCTCAATCGGGCCATCGGTCAGACCCGGTGAACCCGTCGAAACACGCCTGGCCACCCTGGACGACCTCACGGGCATCGCCGCACGCCGCGGCCCCTTGTACGCCCTATAGACTGATATTCTCATCATAATCGATAAAACGGACTAATGCTCACGGAGTAACACTTGGCGCTCACGTTCCGCGATCCTTCGCATAGGGCTCCACGTCGCATGCACGAGCTACACCGGGTGCGGCGGGGAGCTAGAACCTTTATGTCACTTGCCCGCCCGGGTGAGTTGCCGCAATCACGATCTGTGCCGACGGTCGCCTTGCTGCTCATTGCGACGATCACGCTCATTGATTTTCAGGTGCCGCAGTCAGTTCATCTGGGCGACCTGCTGATCATGATGCCTGCGATAACCGCCTGGTACGCGAGCTCGCGGGCGACCGCACTGGTCACGATCACGGCCGTGTGGGCCCTGATGGCCGTCTGCCTGGTCCACGAGTCGGTGAACCCGCCACAGGTGGCTGCCCTGATTGCGGCCTCAGTGGCCGTCACGACCGCCCGATACCTGGCGGAACGCAGACAGCGAGAGCTGATCCAGGTGCGCGCAGTCGCCGAGACCGCTCAACGCGCCATACTCCCTCCCCTGCCCCACCGACTGGGACCCCTTCACCTGGCCTCGGTGTACCTGGCGGCCGAGGATGAAGCATGCATCGGCGGAGACCTGTACACGGCCGTGCGCACGCCCACGGGGACACGATTGATCATCGGCGACGTTCGCGGCAAGGGCCTGCCGGCGGTCGGCGCCGCTGCCCACATCATCGGCACGTTCCGCGACGCCGCCCGCCGGCTGGCCACCCTGCCGGAACTCGCCGCCTACCTGGATTCAGCCGTCCACAGCAACGGGCCCGAAGACGGGGAAGCCGAACAGGCCGAAGACACGTTCGTCACTGCCGTCATCCTCGAAATCCCCGACGCCGAGCCCCTCGTACGGAGCGTCACCTGCGGACACCCCCCGCCGCTACTCCTGCGTGCGAACGACGTCGTGACCCTGGAAGCCGGCCAACCCGCGCCCCCGCTGGGCCTGGGCGCATTGGCGCAAACCACCTACCACCTGGACACCTTCAGCCTACGTGCCAAAGACACGCTCCTCCTCTACACCGACGGTGCCATCGAGGCCCGCAATGCCGACGGCGCCTTTTACCCGCTCGACAAGCGGCTCATCCCTCAGAACTACCGCCAACCCGCGGCGCTCCTCGACCACATCCGCGGCGACCTCCTCAACCACGTCGGGGGACGGCTCGGCGACGACGCCGCCTTGATCGCAATCGAACGCCAGCTCGTTGTGGGTACACCACACGAGCGAGCCCCGGTTGACGGACAGACTGCCCGGCACCGCTATGCCGTCCGGAGCAGGGAATGGGATGCCCCTTGCGCGCGAAACCCAGTGGATGCGCCGACGCGACGGCAGCAGACTGTAGCTCAGGGTGCGCAGCCCTGAGCCCTCGGTCATATGTTAGGGCGCAATCGTCCACAAGCCCTCACGGCCGGGAACCGGCTGGACCGGGCAGCCGGTCGGCACGAGGTCCCAACGATCTGTACTCCCGTTGTCGCGGTCGTCCTCCACCGTCACCATGCCGAATACCTTGTGCGACAGTTCCCGGCCAGCTTCTTTCGCCGTGAAGTTCCCCGACATCTTCTTGATGGTGAAGTCGCGCTGCAGATAGACCTCCGGGCTTTCCTCGCCCGGCTCCTGGAAGAGCACGCCGACGGCGCTGGGCCGCCTGTTCTCATCGGCCACTACCAGGTCGCCGTCGAACTGGGCCTGCACTCGCCGGTCGCTGAGGTTCTCCAGCACCAGGACCTGCTGCAGCACGAGGATCGCTGGCAGTGGCGGAGCGATCCGCTCCCACAGCCCGTCATCGACCTCCCACGGCCTCCGCTGCCCCATGCGCCAGCCGGATCCATCGGATGCTGCTGAAGGCCTGTTGAACACGGCCGGCGCCGGAGTGTTCTGACTCCGGCCCTCTGGCCGGAAAATCACAGCAGCCGAGGGCATGCCGGTGCCTGCTCGGGGCTTGGGTGAAAGTGACTGGGCTTGAGCTGCAGCGGCTGGTCAG
>NZ_JBSFJX010000458.1:0-2325 GCF_053598275.1 Streptomyces sp. NPDC001156
TGAAGGACACGGCGGGCGGAAGCCAGCCCCATACCGCTGGTACCGCCGATGACGATGACCTTCTGCCCGGTGAAGTCGAGAGTGTTGCTGGACATAGTTTTCTCCTGAGTGGCGGCTTTATGAGTTGGCGGCCGGCGTGGTCGACGCAAGGGGTGTCCGCAGATCTACGGGTCCACAGGTCCATTCGAAGGACGTGGCGGGCCCCGGTGCGTTAGGGCAGGGGGCGGGGCGCAGGAGCCGCGGAAGCGGTTGCGTATGTTCACGTCTCTTACGGTGCGGCGAGCTAAGCGAAAAGTCCAGTTAGTGGTTTTTTATCCATTTTGAAGAATGGCTGAATGGTTCAGTATGTCGGCAATGGTCGGTTTCCTCGAGAGAGTGCCCCCGATCACACGACGACCCTGATTTGCAAAACGAAAGCGAGCCTGTCAAGATTGACGCATCGCTTGCGAGGCGAGCGGTAAGGGCTGGCCCATGACGGATTGGCGAAGACCGGCCTCGACTGCTGGATCGGCGGGCCGGCTCGCCGATTGTCCCGGAGCGAGGCGCTTGGACCGAGAAGTCGCCACGTGGACCGGGACACCGAGAGTGAAACGTCCATCTGGTGGCTGCGGTCACGGGTGTCCGCTTTGACCGGTGCGGGGCGCGTGGGCGGCTTGATTGTTTGCGTTGGTTGTCGCTGCGTTGGGTGTCACCAGAAACCCTGGCCTTGGGGCATCCCTACAGCAAACTGGCGCCCCGTTGGAAAGAGTGAGGTGGACATGCGGTTCGGAATCTTCGGCGTGGGAGGTGTGCTCGCCGATGGCTGAGTTCACAGAGGTGATCAGGGCGGGCGAGATGTCGTTTCTGCGATCACGCCGGGAGCAACTGAAACCCGAACAAGTGGGTTTGCCCTCCTTTGGCCGACGGCGGACCCCTGGGTTGCGGCGGGAGGAGCTCGCTGCGCTCGCCGGTTTGAGTGTCGAGTACCTGGAACGGCTGGAGCGGGGCCGGGATACCAATCCCTCACATGCGGTGCTCGCCGCGCTTGCCGAGGCGCTGCAGCTCTCCGACAGCGAGAAGCAGCACCTTGCGACGTGGGCCATGAAACGTCACAGCGCCGCGCTCTTGCCGCCTCCCCGTACGATCAGCGATGACACACGACCCACGGTGCGTACGCTGCTGGACCATCTCGATCCCACGCCAGCAAGCGTGTTCGGGCCGATCTGCAACGTTGTGGCATGGAACAGCGCATGGGAAGCCATGGTCAGGCCGCTGGGATTGCTGGATGAGGAATCGCCCAATTTGATTCGCTACCACTTCCTGAACCCCATGGCGCGCAGGATATTCACCCAGAGCGACTGGGCCGCGAAGGCGGACGAGCTGGTCGGCTGGCTGCGGGCTGCCCAACCGGACTGGGGCAGCGCTGATGAGTTTCGCGCCCTGGTCGACGACTTGAACGTGGTCCCCGAGTTTACGTCGCGATGGGCTGCCCACCCGGTTGCTGTATGCACGCGGCCTTCCGACACAAGTTTCTCTCACCCCGATGCTGGAATCCTGGGCATCACTACCGAGGTGCTCCTCGTCGGAGAGGCGGGGCAATGGCTCCAGATGTGGATCCCGGCCGATAAGAAGACCGCGTCCGCCATCAAAGCCTCTGCGCCCGCATCGTCCAATCAGGGGTAGCACTCCGGGCTGACGGCGAGCCGTGAGTGGGCCCTCAACGGAATCGCCTCGCCAACCCCAAGCAGGTCAACTCTGGCGTACAGCCCCCTGCCCCCGCCGCTGGTGACCTGAGCCGGAGATTGGTCGGCAGCACTTGGCGACTTTGTCGAGGATCTCGACGGCGGTCTTCGGCGGTCTTCGTGCAGATGAACGGCCGCGGGGTGGTGTTCAGGTCTGCGGGTCAGGCTCGGATGTCACGTTCGAGGGCTTGGACGGAGCGAAGTGGACGTTATGCCGGAGGCTCTTGTGGTGAGTTCGGCAAACCATCTTCCACCAGGCTCAGCCAGGACGGGCTGTGGTCGTTAAATGCAGATGCAAACGCGGGTGAGCCGGCACCAATGGGTCTCGCCACCGACGGCGGGCGTCAGGCCGAGCGACCTCACAGCACGCTCCGGATACCACAGATACGTCGACGTCCCCTGGTTGAGGAAGCCATGGGTTGGCAGACCCTGACATTGAGCCTTTCCCGGTAACCGACGGTCGCTGAGGGTGATCGCCTTCGGGAGTCTCGTGGTGCACTCCCAACTCCGGGCAGGCGTAAGGCCCCTGGTAGGAACGATCTTGCGACAGAAAGATCCGACCGAGGGGCCTCACGTGCCGACCAGTGTCACATACACCGCCGTG
>NZ_JBSFJX010000459.1:0-2325 GCF_053598275.1 Streptomyces sp. NPDC001156
ATCGCCCTGGTCATGCTCACCCTCGCCGGCCCCCGCCCCCAACTCCCCGGACGCCAACCCGCCTCAGCATGACCCACACATCAAGCAGGAGAGCCTCAAAAGGCGTGCGCCCCGTCGACGACAGATGTCGCCGGCGGGGCGCGTTTCCTTACCTGGGCCGAGACCCGGTGGATTACTCGGGCCGAGCCCCGGTGTCGCGGCTGCGGAGGATGGCGAACGCCGCAGCAGCCAGGCCCAGCACACCCACGACCAGGCCAGCGATCCCGAGGCCGCGGGCGGTCGAGTCACTGGCCGAGGCGGTCGACTTGGAGCTGTCGGAGCTCTTCGTGTTCGTCGACGTGGCGGTCGAGGTGCTGCCTTCGTCCGCGGCCTTGGCCGTGAGCTTGAGGACCGGCGCCGGATTCTCCGGCTCCTCGCCGCCCTGGGCTTCCTCGATCCAACGAACGACCTTCCCGTCGGAGTACGTCTGGAGCGCCTTGAAGGTCAGCTGGTCGGTGTCATCGGGCAACTGGCCGAAGGCGACGTTGAAATCCTCGTACTGGCCCGGGCCGATCTTGCCGCCGGTCCAGGCGAGCCCAGGGCTGCGCGACTGGTTCGTAGCTGACTCGTGACGCCGGCAAGTGGAATTCTTCACAATGGTGTTGGGCTTATAACCATGAGCCGCCGCCTGTGACACGCCTGCCGCGTGTGGCGCTGGACGTAGTGACCCCGGGCGGGGTCGTGGCGCCTGACCTCTTGGGGGAGGCCACGGGCGCCGTCGTGCAGGGGCAGGCTCGTTTATCCCCTGCGGCGAGTCTGTCCCTGCTCGCAAGGACCGGCCTGGGCGCCCAACTGGTGGCGTGGCACGGGCGTCCAGGCCTCCCTCACCGGCCGGTCACGCGGTGTGCGGCTGTGCGTCCCACACGATGCGGAAGGCTTCCGCTTCGACCGGGGTGATCTCTTCGCCGTCGAGCCACCAGATGTAACCGCCGTCGACGAACCGGGGCGGCCGGGATCGGGCCACGTCCTCCCAGGTGCTGACGTCGATCTGGTCGATCTCCTTGACGAGGCGGCCGCCGCAGTAGGTCTCTCGTCGGGTCATGGCTGCCATCTCCCGGGGGCGTTGTGGGGCGGGCCGGGGTTCTACCCCTCCCGGGCGCACGGGTTCGCGCCGCCCACCACGAACGCAGGCGGTGTACGGCCGCCCGGTACGCCTGCCCCTTCCAGGGCTCACGGCCAGCGTACGCCGGGCCCGTTGCCGGTCCCTGTCGGTGTGCATGCGAATCTGCCGCCCCGGATGTACCGTCCCCCGGCATGAACAAGCCTGTACTCGTAGAGCTGACCGACGGACTGGACGACGCGACCAACGTGAGCGTCAGCATCCCCCGTTCCGTGCTGAATCAACTGGTGGCGGGAGGTACCTGGTTGGCCCGGTCGGGACGTGACGCTGAGGTGTCGATCTCAGGCCAGGACCAGGAAGTGGGGAAGGTAACGATCAACATCTACGAGGGCTGACGGCCGTCAGTCGCCGAGCTCGAGGTCTGGGCGGAACATGATGCACGCGGCCAGGCCGTCGCGCAGCGCGGCGACGGCCTCGTGCGCGTCGACGCGGCGGGGCGGGCCGTCGTCGACGTCGCAGTCGCCGAGGTGCAGCGACACCAGGTCACCCCTCTCGACGACCTTGAAGCCGGTCCCGCCGCCGGTGAAGGTCGGCAGCCCGGTCATGCGGGGCGGCTTCGCCGGCGGCGCCGGCGGGGGGCGTGGCCGGCTGCTCCCCCTCGGCGGCCTGGGCGAGGGCCTGGGCGACGGTGTCGCGCTGGAGCCGCAGGAAGATGTTGACGGTGTCGTTGCCGGTGACCTGTTCCTCGAGCCAGGCCAGGATGACGCGCAGACACATGGGATCCGGTGGTGGCTCGCTCATGCGTTCGATTCAAGCATCGGGTCTGGCGACGGTCGAGCAGGGGCCGATTCCGAAGAGTACGAGAATCGGCGGGGGCCGGGGATCGGTCGGGGTCTGCGAGTAACGGGCCGTTGGGCGGGCGAGGGGGCGGCCGATGCTGCCGTTGGCTGGGCGATGACGTGTGGCTGGGCCTGCGGTCGGGGTCAGGCGTCGGCTCCGGCCTAGGCGCTGCGCCCACCGTTGTGGGGGCCGTGCCAGTCCAGGCACAGCACGGTGGCGTCGTCCTGAAGGTGCCCGTTGCAGGCGTCGATGACCGCGGCGGTCAGAATGCACACGACTTCGCGGGGATGCTCGGGGGCGGTGTCACGGATCAGGCCGGGCAGGTCCAGGGTCTCTGCCTGGCGTTCTTGCATGCCGTCGGTGTAGAGGAGCAGGCGGTCGCCCGC
>NZ_JBSFJX010000460.1:0-2321 GCF_053598275.1 Streptomyces sp. NPDC001156
TCAGGATGATGGTGGTAATCCTGAATCTAGATGTCCTTCATCATCCATCGTTCGGAGGAACCATGTCCGAGACCTACGACCCCCGCCGGACGGCGGTTTTGCTGGTCGACCCCTTCAATGACTTCATCTCCGAGGGCGGCAAGGTGTGGCCGCATTTGGAACCGGTGGCGACCGAGGTCGGTCTGCTGGACCATCTGCGCTCCGTGATCGCCTCGGCCCGGGAAGCCGGTGTGCGCGTGGTGTTCGTCCCGCACCGCCGCTGGGAGCCGGGGGACTACGACTTTTGGGACCACCCGAACCCCTCACAGCGCAAGATCCAGCAGATGCACCACTTCGCCAGGGGCTCCTGGGGCGGGGAGTTCCACCCCGACTTCCAGCCGCAGCCGGGCGAGGTCGTCGCCCAGGAGCACTGGGGATCGAGCGGGTTCGCCAACACCGACCTGGACATGCAGCTCAAGCAGCACGGCATCACCCACGTGGCGATCGTGGGCCTGCTGGCCAACACCTGCATCGAGGCCACCGCGCGTTTCGCCATGGAGCTGGGCTACCACGTGACGCTGGTCCGTGACGCCACCGCGGCCCTCCGCCCCGAGATGATGCACGCCGCTCACGAACTGAACGGCCCCACCTACGCCCACGCCATCGTCACCACCGACGAGCTCACCACCGCGTTCGAGGAGGCTCGGGCATGACACTGACCGGAGAGCTGCTGATCGGAGCGGCCCAGGTGCCCGCCACCGCGGGCACGATGAAGGCGCTCAACCCCGCCACCGGGGAGTACGTGGAGCCGGAGTTCGCCTTCGGCGGCGTGGCCGAGGTCGACCGGGCCCTGCGCCTGGCCGACGAGGCCTTCGACAGCTACAGCCACACCGCTCTGGCCGAGCGGGCCGCGTTCCTCGACCTCGTCGCGGACAAGCTCGAGGCGGTCAAGGACGAACTCGCCGCACGTACCTCGCTGGAGACCGGGCTGCCCGCCGCCCAGTTCGAGGGGGAGACCCTGAGGACCGCGGCGAACTTCCGCAGGTTCGCCACCGTTGTGCGTCAGGGCCGGTTCCTCCAGGCGGCCGTCGATCCCGCCCAGCCGGACCGGCAGCCCGCACCGCGCATGGACCACCGGTTGCAGAAGGTGGCCCTCGGACCCGTCGTGATCTTCGGCGCGAGCAACTTCCCGATCTCCTACTCGGTCGCGGGCGGCGACACCGCCTCGGCCCTGGCCGCCGGCTGCCCCGTCGTCCTCAAGGCGCACAACGCCCACCCCGGTTCCTCCGAGATCCAGGGCCGCGCCATCCAGCGGGCCGTCGCCGAAGCGGGACTGCACGACGGCGTCTTCTCGCTGATCCGGGGCGCCGGCAACGAGATCGGCGAGGCGCTGGTGGACCACCCGCTGGTGCGGGCGGTCACCTTCACCGGGTCCCAGGGCGGCGGCATGGCCCTGTACCGCAGGGCCCAGCAGCGTCCCGACCCCATCCCCGTGTTCACCGAGATGACCAGCGTCAACCCGACCTTCGTCCTGCCGGCCGCGCTGGCGGCCCGCGGCGCGCAGATCGGCGCCGGCCTTGCCCAGCGCGCGCAGTACAACGTCGGGCAGGCCTGCCTGAAGCCGGCCGTCCTCCTGGCCGTCGACGGGCCGGGCTTCGCGGAACTGCGGGACGCGGCGAGGGCCGAGGTGGACAAGACCGCCGCGCGGACCATGCTCACGCCCGGCATCCACGACGCCTACACGGGCAACGTACGGCGGATGCAGGACAGCGGCGCCATCCGGATCGGCGCCGGAGCGGCCCCGACCGCCGCATGGCAGGGCCAGTCCCTGCTCCACGAGGTCACCGGTGAACAACTGCTGTCCCAACCGGCCCTGCGCGAGGAGGTCTTCGGCCCCTCCATCCTGCTGGTCCACCTGACCGACCTGCACCAACTACAGGAAGCCGCCCGCGTCTTCAGGGGGCAGCTGTCGGCCACCGTCCACGCCGAAGTGAGCGACCATACCGCCGCCGCAGAGCTCCTGCCGATCCTGGAACGCCGCACCGGCCGCATCGTGTTCAACGCCTACTCCATCCCGCAGGAGGCGACCTACGCCTCCGTCCACACAGGCCCGTTCCCGGCCACCTCCGACAGTCGCTTCACCTCCGTCGGGATGAGCGCGATCGAGCGATTCCTGCGTCCGGTCACCTACCAGAACTTCCCCGACGAGCTGCTGCCCGAGCCGCTGCGCAAGGCCAACCCACTGCACCTGTGGCGCCTCGTCGACGGCGAACTCACCCGCGACTGACGCCCACCGCCCTCGCCTCACAGGGGCCCCCTTCGCCTCACCGCGGCCCCTGCTC
>NZ_JBSFJX010000461.1:0-2309 GCF_053598275.1 Streptomyces sp. NPDC001156
CGCAGGCGCATAGCCGCGATCCTGGAGAGTCAACATTGCTTCGAGCCGACGGCGTTGTCAGTGGCGGCAGGTAGCTTTGCTGTGATTGCCGATCCGGCTGCTGGCCGGACAGGTCTCCATGCGTTGGCGGGTCCAGAAGGAGGTGGGAAAGTCCATGAGCACGAGCCTGCTCGATGCGGCGCCCTCTTGCGATGCCGCGCCCGTTCGCCGCTTCCGCGGTAAGAACAAGGGTGAACGCTGGACACGCGGCGAGGACACCGAGCTGGCGATCATCCGCCTGTCGTTGGACGTCCACCGGCTCGAGGACCTGCATCGGGTGGAGAACCTCTACTCGGCGATGTGGTCCCTCAAGCGCGCCCTGCAGCGCGATGCCCGCGCCGCGGTCGACGCTTACTGGGCGGGTGACGTGCGCCGGGAAACGGACGCGAAAGAGTGGCGGCAGGCGTTGGGCTTGTCCCGGCAGGGGATGGAACGCCGCGGCTACCGGCACATGGAACGCTCTGGCCACCTGGGCCATCACGTCACCAAAGCGCTGGTGATGCATCAGGCCGACGAGGTGTGGGAAGGCGTCGCCCGTCACCTGTTCCCGGACGCGACCGGCCGCAGGTTCGGCCGGCCGAAGACCAAAACGTGGTGGGAGTACACCAGGATTCCCGGCCGGGCCCGCTCGCACACGACCGCACGGAAGTGGGAGACGTTCCGCCTGCACGGCACCCTCGCCGGGCACCTCGCCGCCTACCGGCATCGAGGCCTCAACCCGAGCGTGACAACGCCCGAGCAGGCCGCCGCCATGTCGCCCGGCACGAGCGTCGTCGAACAGCCCCGGAGACTGCCCCGACCGGCCCGGCCCTCCGGCCGCGTGGCAACCGGCGAGGTCACCGCGAAAGGCACACCCAAGACGCGTGCCGCGACGTGGTGGGACCACACCGGCCCCCTGGCACTGGTTTTCGCCGGCGGCGCGGACTCCCAGCGCGGCGACCTGGTGCTGCCGGTCCGGCTACCGTCAGGCGCCGGCCGCTGGCCCCGCCTGCTGCACTTCCTGAACAACCCGCAGACGTGGCACAAAGTCGACCTCGTCCGCCACCGCAACACCTCCGTACCCGGGGGCTGGGCCTACGAAGCCCATCTGATGGTCCTCACCGGCGGCTATGCATCACCCGAAACCCGCGACCGCCGCAAGAAAGCGGCCGGGCTCGGCCGGGTTGGTGGGATCGACGGCAACGTCTCCAACCTGTCCGTCGTCTCCTTCCCCGACACGTTCGACCCCGCTGACGGCGGGATACAGACCAGTCGGGTCGAGCTGACCGCCGCAGAGCTCGCCTCGCTCGCGAAGGCTCAGCGTAAGGAGCGGGGCCGCAAACGCGCCCTCGACCGGTCCCGCCGGGCAACAAACCCGAACCAGTACGAGGCATCGAAGCGGCAGCAGGCCCGCGCCGAACGCCGAGAATGTGCAGGCCTGCCCACCCGTAAGGTCGAGGTTCCAGGTGGTGCTCGGGCAGCCAACAAAACGGGTGTCCCCAAGCAGGCGTTCCGGCGTGATCACCTGTCGGCAGGCTACCGCCTGGGCCGGGCCCGCCTCGCCGAAGCCGCGGCGAGGGCGGCCGCAGCCAAAGACCACCGCGCCCGACGCATCGCCGAACGCATCGTAGGTGAGCACGGCGTCAACCTCGTCGTCGAAGACTGCGACGTCCGCACCTGGTACCGGCTGTGGGGCAAAGCCTTGCAGGCCACCACACCAGGCCGGTTGGTTACCGCCATTGACCGCGAATGCGAGAAGAGCGGCGGCCGCCTACTGCGCGCATCGACATTCACGACGAAGTTGTCGCAGACCTGCCTGTGCGGCGAGCAGGTAAACAAGACGCTCGCCGACCGAGTCCATCGATGCACCCTCTGCGGGCTCGTCGCTGACCGGGACATGGTCTCCGCAGCGCTCGCCGCGCACGTTCGGCTCACCGACCCCGACGACCCCAGCACCGCGGGCCTGGACACCGTCCAGGCCCGCATGACACAGATCTCGTTCGCACAAGGGCTGCAAGAAGCCCTGTCGAGTCAACCGCAGCGCGGTACCCGCCCCGCCAGGGGCCGCACCCACGCGGCAGCCCGCCACCCGGGGATACCCGGGCCGCGGGCCCCTGCTCGACGAAACACCACCAACCGGTACCGGCCCACCCCGGATGAGACCCGACCCGCACGTATGCGGCACAAGGCCCACGCCGGAACAGCCGCCCCAGTAGGGAACGCCCCACCCAGAGGCGAGACACCCGAACAGGAACTGGTCGGACGGCATCCCATCACAGGATGACTCTTAG
>NZ_JBSFJX010000462.1:0-2293 GCF_053598275.1 Streptomyces sp. NPDC001156
CGTCGCCGCACTGCGCGACGGCCTGGCCGCGTGCATCATGTGCCGACCGGACCTCGAGCTCGGCGACTGGCGGCCGTCAGCCCTCGTAGATGTTGATCGTTACCTTCCCCACTTCCTGGTCCTGGCCTGAGATCGACACCTCAGCGTCGGATGCGGACCAGGTACCTCCCGCCACCAGTTGATGCAGCACGGAACGGGGGGATGCTGACGCTCACGTTGGTCGCGTCGTCCAGTCCGTCGGTCAACTCTACGAGTACAGGCTTGTTCATGCCGGGGGACGGTACATCCGGGGCGGCAGATTCGCATGCACACGGACAGGGACCGGCAACGGGCCCGGCGTACGCTGGCCGTGAGCCCTGGACGGGGCAGGCGTACCGGGCGGCCGTACACCGCCTGCGTTCGGGGTGGGCCGCGCGACCCGTGCGCCCGGGAGGGGTAGAACCCCGGCCCGCCCCCACAACGCCCCCGGGAGATGGCAGCCATGACCCGACGAGAGACCTACTGCGGCGGCCGCCTCGTCAAGGAGATCGACCAGATCGACGTCAGCACCTGGGAGGACGTGGCCCGATCCCGGCCGCCCCGCTTCGTCGACGGCGGTTACATCTGGTGGCTCGACGGCGAAGAGATCACCCCGGTCGAGGCGGAAGCCTTCCGCATCGTGTGGGACTCGCAGCCGCACACCACGTGACCGGCCGGTGAGGGAGGCCTGGGCGCCCGTGCCACGCCACCAGTTGGGCGCCCAGGCCGGCCTTTCGAGCAGGGGCGGACCTGCTCGAGCCGGGGGCACGGTCACGGCGCCACCGTCACCCAGGCCGTCGAGCGCCGACGCGTCTACCGGCGCAGTGAAAAAGAGTGAACGTCATGGATGACTTGATTCAGTGGCTGCGCGTCCAACTCGATGAGGACGTACGGATCGCCCGCGCGGCCACCGAGGGCCCTTGGTCCGTCAACGACGAGTCGATCATTACAGCGGACGGCACGGAGGTCGTCCCGGGCGGTCGGTCGGGTGGCGAGGCATCGGTGTTCGCGGACGCTTGACCCGGCCGGCCGTCCGCCCGGGGTATAGGACAGGTAGACAGAGCCCATCCCGCCCTCACCGATCCGCACGCGCAACAGGTAGCCGCCCACCTCGCGTGGATCGTCGGGCCGCCATCCATACCACGCCGACAAGCTGGATGCGGTTCCTTGGTCCCCTTGGGCGTGAAAAAGGTCCGGGCGCGTTGAATAGAACCCTTCCCTCAGTCACTTCCTTGCTGCGTGACCCCTTCGATGAGGGATTGCAAATACAGGCCGCGCTGAGCGTCGAGTTCGGTCGGTGTGTTGGTGCGTACGGCCGTGGCGAATTCGCGGCGCAGGGTGGGCCAGGCCTCCTCGTGGTCGATTGCGGCGGTGTCGTAGACCAGGGAGGGATCCGAACCGAAGAGTTCGACGCGGGTGACGGCGCGCGGCAAGTTGACGGAACCGGACAGGGAGGCCTGGCTGACGGCGCCGTTGGCGTGTTCGCACGTGAGCTCGATCCAGCGCCGGGGATCGCCCGTGCTGCGAATCATCGTGATGGGGCCGATCGCGGCATCCAGAAGGTCGAGGAGGTGGGGTCCCAGGTCGAGGAGCGCGCCGTGCTCCAGACGCCAGCCAGTGGCGAAGTCGCCGCCGAGGAAGGCACCGTGGAGATAGCAGGAGCGTGCACCGGCGATGTCCAGGGTGCGAGCAGTGTCGAGGAAAGCGCGGGTGGTGGGATGGTAGCGCTTGGTGAGGACGAGCTGCGAGATCACGCCGGCTTCGGCGATGACATCCGCCACGCGCTGCGCCGTGGGCAGGTCCGGGCCAAGAGGCTTCTCCAGCAGCAGTGCTTTTCCTCGCTTGGCCGCCAAGGGTGCCAGCTCGCCCTGGACGGCAGGCGGGACGGCGAAGGCCACGGCTTCGCAGTGGTCAAGGAGTTCATCGAAGTCGGCGGCAACGTGGGCCGCGTAGGGGGCTGCGGCCTGCTGGGCCGCTTCAGGACGACGGGCCCAGACCGCGGCAAGTCGGGTCTCGGGTCCCGCGGCAAGTATGCGGGCGTGCATGGCGCGGGCCCAGGGGCCGGCGCCGACGAGGCCGACCTCGACCGGTCGGTGTGTCCAGGGGGCAGGTTCTGTGGTCACGGTGTTCCTGTGGGTGTGCGGGGTTGCGCGGTCACGGCGCGAGGCGGCCCAGGCGGATGTCGGCGCGGTCGGGGGAGTAGAGGAACTCCACGACCATGGAGGCGGCTCCGATGACACCGGCGTGGTCGCCGAGCCGTGAGGTGACGACGTGG
>NZ_JBSFJX010000463.1:0-2286 GCF_053598275.1 Streptomyces sp. NPDC001156
CCGCCCACTCGTCGTCGATCTTCACGTACAGTGCGGTCACGAGGGTGTTCAGTTCTGTCGTCACAAACGGATCTTGAACACCCTCTCTTCATGCCTGCAGGCATTTGGACAGACTCGTCTAGTTGGCCACTCTGAGCATCGCAGTTGGCCACACAGCCCCTTCGCGAACGTGCTGCCGGCGTTCATGCGTACCTTGGACACGGCGTTTGGATGACTGTCCTGTGCAACACGGAGGCCGCGGGGATCGGTTTACATGTCTTCGCTCTTGCCGCGCCCGATGCTGTGACTTCAAAGTCGTACTTCACGACCTTGGGGGGCCGGATGTGGCGTACGCGGGCTCGTCGGGTATTGGTTTCCGCTGCGGGCATCTGCGCCCTGCTCGCTGTGCCGGGCTGCGGTGCCGATGCTGGAGGAGCCGGCAGGCCGTCACCCTCCACAACGGCATCGCACACGTACACCAGCCAGTCCTTTGGGGTGCCGCTCACGATCACCGTCCCCACCTCGCTGGGAAACCGGCCGGCATCCGACACCAGCACCTTCCTGACCTGGGTGAAGTCCGATAGCGACAAGGTCCGATTCTTGCTGCCCGCGGTCGTGTATCGGCCAGGGGGCAGCGGCAGCCCCGAGAAGCCGCCTTCCACCTACAAGGACTACGTGGCATACCTTCATGAGCAGGCCGGATATCACGCGAACTGGCGGGACGAGAAGACCACGACCGTCGGAGGCCGGGCCGCCACACTGCTAACCGGCACGACCAATGAGCCTATGGACGGATCATTCGGCTGCCCGACGGCTGAAGGAGATCCCGACAAGGACTGCTTTGGCCTCCAGCCTGACTACGAATTCCGAGTGGCCGTCATCGACGCCCCCAGCAGGCCGCTGGTGGCATGGACGCCGGTCGACGTCACCCGGGTCTTTGATTCTTCGCCCGCCTTCAGGCGGTTCGAAGGCGTGCTCCAGACCCTCACATTCCGATAGAGCGTCCGGGCCTCCTGTTTCTGAGCGCCAAAGTGGCCAACTGAAGCGCACAGGGGCCAACTACTGAGATTTTCGGTTCGGGGTGACGTCATGGCGGGGCCGGGATGAGTCCGGTCTCGGCGATGAATCCGTCGAGCAGGCCAGGTTGGTACTGCATCCGTTTCAGGCGGGTGCGGGCCAGCGCGGCGAGCTCGTCGAGGCTGCACGGGGCCAGGTTGCCCAGGCTGTTCTTCAGATGTGCCCACACGCCTTCGGCCGGGTTGAGGTCGGGCGTGTAGGCGGGAAAGCGGAAGACAGTCAGCCACTGCCGGGCCTCGATCAGCTCACGCATCGCGGCGTCGACGTGATGGGTGTAGTTGTCCCACACCAGCACGACGGGCCCGCCAAACTACTGGTGAGCTGCATCCAGCAACGCGGGCAAGTCCTTCTCCCGGAACCCCTTCCCCTCGCCCTTGCGGCCGTGATGCACCAGCATCCGGAAGATGAGCCGGGTTGGCCGGCCCTGCCTGCGGCACACCACACCTGCCAGTGAAATACGTCCCGAGCCCCCACCCCGGACGGTGACCCGGGGCGTGTGGCCGCGCCGGGACCAGGTCGGTGCTTTCGGCGGCCGCAGCACCTGGCCCGACTCGTCGGCGAAGCACAGCCATGCGCCCTGGTCCCTCACCGTCTTTCCACGCGGGGCCAGGTCTCCCTGATCCAGGC
This sequence comes from Streptomyces sp. NPDC001156, assembly GCF_053598275.1. NCBI lineage: Bacteria > Bacillati > Actinomycetota > Actinomycetes > Kitasatosporales > Streptomycetaceae > Streptomyces > Streptomyces sp. NPDC001156. The sequence continues at coordinate 1,684 of NZ_JBSFJX010000463.1, forward strand.
GGCCACCGCGTCCTCGTCACGCTCGGCGGCCCGGCGCTGCGGGACCTGCACGGTGAAGCCCATCTGGTGCAGGATGCGCCAGGTCTGCGCCGGACTGAACCGGACGTGGAAGCGCCGCGCGATCACTGTGGCCACCCGGGCCAGCGTCCAGCGTTGATCCTCCACCCACCCGTGCGAGGCCGGCCCCTTCTCCAGCTCGGTGGCCAGCCAGGCCCGCCAGTTGGGCGTCATCCGCGACGGCCGCCCCGACGCCCCCTTGGACCGAAGGGCCTGCACGCCACCCTCCCGCCAGCGAGCGTGCCAGGCATACGCGGACTTCCGTGAGACCCGTAATCGCCGCGCGACCTGCGGCGGCGTCACACCTTGCGCGAATAACTCGGCAACCTCAAACCGCACTTGTTCCCGTTGAGCCCGCTGCTTCGCGGTCAGCGGCCCCCATCGGGATATCGCATGACACCGGGATACACCCACCAGCGAGATCACCGTCACCCTAGGCCGAAACCCTCAGTAGTGCCGCATCAACGTTCGCCCTGGCATGACGCGTTGCTCGCTTGCTGCGCCAGGCGGTATCGGACGGCCAGAATGATCAGGTGGCTGAACGTG
>NZ_JBSFJX010000464.1:0-2247 GCF_053598275.1 Streptomyces sp. NPDC001156
GCCCCATCGCGGATTCTCGCCGGCGAGTCGCAGTACGAGGCTCTTGAGCGCCGTGGCGGTCGGCGGCCGACCGGTGCGCCTGCGCGCGCTGTAGTTCCACGTCGCGGCGACGAATCGGCGATGCCAGCCGAGCAGGGTGCCCGCAGTGAGCGGGAAGACCTCGCGCCGGCGACACCGAGGTATCAGCCCCGACAAGGCAGCACACGACAACCGATCGACTGGCTCGTAGCGGACCGGGCCGGCCAACTGCCGGCGCAGCACCGCGTTCTCGTGGCGCAGGACGAGAAGCTCAGCGTCTTTCGCCGCATCCCCGCGGAGCAGCAACGGCGGCAGGGAGAGCAACTTCCGGGTCGCCTTGTACAGCAAGGACACGATCACCCGGACATGCTGCCAGCCGATGGACCGTCACCGATGCCACCTGCGACGACGGCTTTTCGAGCGGCACAGGGTCGTCATGACGTGGCGGCCGTGGTGGGGAACGGCGGAGACCCGCGCGGCGGGGTGCCGGCGGGCCTCAGCGTTGGTTGGGCGCTGGGTTGGTCAAGGGCGGCGGGTCTTGCTCAGGATCACGTCCAGGCACCCTCCGGGGAGATCCACAACCCCGTCGAAGTCATCCAGGGTGAGCCCGTGGCGTCCGGCGGCGAACAGCAGGTCCTCCAGCAGGAGCCGGGCGGCCGTACGCTGCTGGGCGGTGATCGGGTCCCCCGGGCGCTTCACCATTGCGATCCGGTCATCAGTGGTGCGGCCCCTGCTGTCCGTGTACGCGGTGTATGTCACTGGTTTGCCGCCTTTCAACGCCGAATCGTCGTACGGGACAGCGCGGCCAACTCCGTGTACGTCACTGGTCTGCCGCCTTCCAGCGCCGAATCGTCGTACAGGACAGCCCGATTAACTCCGTGATCCCGCCATACCGCCGCCCCTTGCCGTCCGCTCACCGGAATACGCCCACCGTACGGGCCCTGCGGCCCTGCGGCCCGGCTGGCACGATGCCCGTATGACGAGCGAGGAGCACACGCTGGAGATGGCAGCCCAGGCCCTGCACGACGCGCAGGAAGCCGTCCACGCGGCCCGCCGGGACCTGACCGCGGCGATCGTGGCCGCATACCAGGGTGGGGAGCCGGCGGCCCGGATCGCGATACGCACCGGTAAGGACATCATGGAGATCCGGAATCTGCTGGCCGCCGCCCAGGCGACACGTCGCAGGTAGCCGCGGCCGCCCAAGACACCGCTCAGGTCACGTCATGAGGCGTCCGTGCGCAGTCGCCGGATCTCGCCGTGAGCCGCCTCCCGGCGCCGGGTCAACTCGCTCTCGGTCGAGCGGAGTTCTATGACCCTGCGTGTGCCGAAAACTCATCCGCGCAGTTCACACTGCGAGTGTCCTTGCAGAGCTGCCGTCGAGCCGCTCACGAATGACCTCTCGCCCGCTATCATTTATTGCGTCGCAATGATATCGTTAAAGTATCGTCTAGGCAATGGAGATTGCATCATGTCTCGTACCGTTATCGATCTCGATGACGCCGTTGTCGAGGAGGTCCGCGCCGCTCTGGGGGTCAACACCAAGGCGGCTGCCGTGCGTGCCGCGCTGCAGGAGGTCGTCAACCGGATCCGGCGGCAGGAGTTCTTCGACGCGATGGACCGCGGCGAGTTCGACTTCAGCGAGATTATCGAGACCACCGGTCCGAAGAACCAGGACGGCACCCTCAAGCGGAACGCCGCGTGACCACCCGCTACCTGATCGACAAGTCCGCCCTGGCGCGCCGCACCAAGCCTGCCGTCCGCGAGGTCGTCGACCCGCTGCACCTGCGGGGACTGCTCGCCATCACCGGGGCAGTCAAGATCGAGATGATGCACAGTGCCCGCGACAAGGCGGAAGCGGCACGGCTGGCCGGTTTCCTGGACGCCTTCGACTACCTGCCCTGCCCCCACGAGGTCTGGGACCGAGCCGTGGAGGTCCAGCAACTCGCCCTGCAAGGCGGGTTCCACCGCGCCCTGTCCATGGCCGACCTGCTCATCTCGGCGACCGCGGAGCGCCACGGTGCCACGGTGCTCCACTACGACGGGGACTTCGAGATGATCGCCTCCCTCACCGGGCAGCCGCACCGCTGGGTAGTCACGCCGGGCACCGCCGACTGACAGGCGGGTCCGTGACTCCTCCACCGTTCCTAGTCAGTGAGCAGGAGTGAGTCTTGTACCCAGTCCTGGTCAACTGGCGCATCCCGAACGGTGGTGGATGCACTGGTCTCCCGC
>NZ_JBSFJX010000465.1:0-2230 GCF_053598275.1 Streptomyces sp. NPDC001156
CCCCCCGCCAGCAGAAAGGAGACCCCGATACGCCGAACGCCCGCCCCGGAGGCCAGGAACGGGCGACGATCTCTGCTGCCCGGAAACTGGGCAGCATGTACAAGATGTGTGTCCGAGGACTTGACGACTAGCGATACGGTCGTGATCGCGCAAGGGCGACTCCGGCGGCAAGATCTACTGGGATAGCTCACTCCCACCTCGTGAGACCTGGTCGGGCTCACTCGTGTCCCTTGTACGACTGTGGCGCGCTGCCCGCGGAGGGCCCCGCCCAGCACGATCAACCACTACCCGACGCCCGCCCAGGCAAGCTGAAAGATCATCCTGCCTGGTCAGGCAACATGGGAGCGTCCGGTGGCGTCATCACGGCCGCGCCATATAGCATCGCTGCTATGAGCGAGCGGTACACGATCGAGATCGAGCCGGAAGTGCGGCTGTGGCTCGACAGCATTCCCGCTCCGCACTACAAGCAGGCCGAACGCATCGCCGACCTGCTGGCCGAACACCCCACCACGCTCGATGAACCATACTCTCGCCACCTGGGTGGCAAGGTCCGTGAGCTGCGCTTTCGCATGGGTGATGCACATCAACGCATCACGTACTGGCTTGCACCGGGACAGCGGGTCGTGCTGCTGACGGCATTCGTCAAGACCAAAATGCGCGAGCAGGCCGAGGTCGAGCGCGCGCTGTCCGCGCAGCGACTCTGCGAGACGGAGCACGAGGCCGCCGCCGAGCACGACCTCTACAGCCGCAACCTGAAGGAGAGCCGGTGAACCACAGCGAATGGCGCACCCGCCGCCACCGCCAGCTCCTCGGCGAGCGCCTCGACGCCGACCCCGAGTACGACCGCGTCTACGAAGAAACGGGGCTGGCCATCACACTCGGCCAGGCCGTGTACGACCGGCGCAAGCAGCTCGGGCTGAGCGAGGCCGACCTCGCCGAGCGCATGCACATCGACACCGCCGAGATCGAGAGCATCGAGACCGGCACCGAGCTGCCGCCCATCGCGGTCATCATGCGCTTGGCCCGCGCCCTGGACCTCACCGTGGACATGCACCTGGAGCCCGGTGCCGAGCCCACCGTGACCATCCTCCCGCCGGCCGCCTGACGGAGGCAGCCATGCAGCCCTCCGAACCCGTCCTGGCAAAGCATCTGGGCCAGCTGGTCCACGACCGGCGCGCCGCCCTGGGGTTGTCCCAGGCCGAGCTGGCTGAGCGGTGCGGCATGAAACAGCCGCAGATCTCCCGGATCGAAGGCGGCGGCACCGTGCCGACCATCCCTCTGCTACGACGTCTGGCCGACGCCTTGGAGGCCGAGTTGACCATCGAGCTCACCCCGCACACTGACGCCGCCTGATCGGCGGCTCGTACCGCTTCAGAATGAATGACTGCACAGCCCGTGGGCTGGGACGAGGCTCCTTGGGGCCAGTAGGGCACCATCGATCCTTGTGCTCGTACGAACGCTGTACCGGATCACCTCGCGGATCTCCGCGTGGCTGGTCCTCAGCCAGCCTCACCGGGCCGTCCGCCCGTACACGATGAGCCGAGGGATCTGATCATCCGACTCGGCACCGAGAACTCCCGGTGGGGGTTCCAGCGTGTGTGCGGCGAACTGCGGCGCCTCGGGCACAAAATCAGTCCGGCAACCGTCCGCCGCGTCCTGCATGCCGCCGTACGGCCGCAGAGTCGGTACGCGCTACCAGGCAGCACGATCGCCCTCGGCACAGGAGAGGAGAGACGGCTGTCATGACCCAGGGCGGAGCGGCCGGTAGTTGGCCGAAGGAGTGGAGCTGCGTGCTCCGCCGGTAGGGTGCTCCCCGTGGACGGGCAGCTGAGTGACGCGGAACTCGATGAGCTGGTCGCGCAGGCCACCGTGGATGCCTATGACGACGAGGAGCAGCTCACCGGCCTCTACACGATGCTCGCAGAGCATCTGGCCGTCCCCTTCAAGACGGTCGTTCTCGGGGTCGAGGTCACCGTGAAGAAGGTGGACCTCCTGCCCGGCAGCCAGATCGTGGCGGTCTGTACGCGAGGCAGGCACCGGCAGGCGATCGGTATTCTCGACCTTCCGTTGCCGGATCCGGCGCCCGAGGGAGCCGAGTGGATCGAGGCGTACCGGCACTGGGGCCCCTGAGGCCACCCCCGTCACTGGTCGCCCGGTGGCGCCGGCCGGTAGCCCTGATCGGCAAGCCAGGCCCGGGCCCGGCCGTACTGCCGCTCCGCAGCGAACAACC
>NZ_JBSFJX010000466.1:0-2229 GCF_053598275.1 Streptomyces sp. NPDC001156
CCAGGACCGCCTCCGAACTGGAGAGCCCAGACACCGTCACATGGGCTCTTGACCTGCTCCGCACTCGCGTGGCCGAGAATCCCGCCTACGTCCGTGAGCTGATCAGCTGCCTGCGCGCAGCAGGACGATCAGAGGAGGCCTGGCAAACCGCTGTCGGCCATCTCGGCGAGTTGTCGAAGTACACCCTCCAGGAGCTCATCGAGGAGCGCCGCACGACCCATCCCGCCGACACGATCACCCCGTACCGGCGCCTGGTCGACCTCTACCTGGCCGAGACCGGCAACAAGTACCGCTACCAGTACGCCGTCCGACACCTCAAGACGCTCCGAACCATCCACCGCGAACAGGGCACCGAAGCGGAGTTCGCCGCGTACCTGACCATCTTGCGCGACGAGCACCGGCGCAAGACCAGCTTTCTGACCCGACTCGACCAGGCCGACCTAACCTGAGGTGACACCAGCCCAGGCCCCAGGCCACCGGAGGACATCCTGCCCGTCCTCACGGTTGGCCTGTGCGACCTGCGATGACGTCCCCGCATTCGGCCGTGTCAAGGGACCTGATGTCAAGCTTCCCCCGTCCCGGTGAACCAGGCGCCTCGGAACGCGTCCCGTGCTCCGGCACGCTCGGACACTGAACACGTCATCCGGCCCCAGCACAACCCTGCCGGAGGTGTCCGACATGGCCCCAAGAAGCATTCAACAACCCCTGCCCGCATCCGAACCGCCCGCCATTGCCGGGGACACCCACACCCTGGACCAGTGGATTGCCCGGCAGGCCATTGCGGCCACCGACAAGCCTGCGCCAACCGCTCTCCGCTTCGCCTTCTACGGCCGAGTCTCCACCGAGGACCACCAAGACCCCGCCACTTCCCGCGCCTGGCAGCTTCTTCGTGCGCAGGCGCTCACCTCCGGGTACGGGCGCATCACCGCCGAGTACTTCGACATCGGCCGCAGTCGGACAGTGCCGTGGGCCCGCCGCCCCGAGGCCGGCGCCCTGCTCGCGGCGCTCACCGACCCCGACCGCAACTTCGACGCGATCGTCATCGGCTCCAGCGAGCGCGCCTTCTACGGAAACCAGTTCACTGTCATGTCCCCGCTCTTCGAGCACTACGGCGTCACCGTGTGGATCCCGGAACTGGGCGGCGCCGCCGACAGCCACAGTCTCGGCGACGAGGAGCTCATGGTCCTGCTGGGCATCCTCGCGAAACGCGAGGTCGCTCGCGCGCGCATCCGTGCCCACACCGCCATGACCGTCCAGGCCCGCGACCAGGGCCGCTACCTCGGCGGGCGCCCGCCCTACGGCTACCGACTCATTGACGCCGGACCCCACCCCAACCGCGCCCTGGCCCGCCGCGGCGTGCGCATCCACCGCCTCGACCCCGACCCCTGCACCGGTCCCATCGTCACCTGGATCTTCCACCAGCGCCTCGCCGGCCGCAGCACCGCCCGCCTTGCACGAGCCCTCAACGATGCCGCGATCCCCAACCCCTCCGCCACCGACCCCGCCCGCAACCCCCACCGCACCGGCACCCAGTGGACCGCCACCACGGTTCGGGCTATCCTCGCCAACCCCCGCTACACCGGCCGCCAGGTCTGGAACCGCCAGCGCACCGACCACGTGCTCCTCGATCCGGACAACACCACGCTGGGCACCCGCGACATCATGCGCTGGAACGCCCCCGACCAGTGGGCTGTCTCCACTGCCCCCGCCCACCCCGCCCTCGTCAGCGAAGCCGACTTCACTGCCGCCCAGAACATCCGCACCGCGCGCCGTGCCACCCCGGGGCGCACCTACCAACTGTCAGGCATCCTGCACTGTGACCTCTGCAGTTGCCGCATGGAATCCTGCTGGTCGAACGGGCACCCCGCGTACCGCTGCCGCCACGGCCACACCACAGCCCAACAGCGCCAGCCCCACCGGCCTGGCAACGCCTTCGTCCGCGAAGACCGCATCCAGCCCCACCTCCCCGCACTCGCCCTCCGCCTCACCGCCACCCTCGGCCCACCACCGCCCGATGAAACGCAGATCCCCCAGCTGCTCCGTACTGCTGGAATCACTCTCAGCTACGACCCGCACTCCAAGACCCTGACCGCCGACACACCCACCAGAGAAAGGATCTTCATCGGCTGACACGCCCCCCGCCAGCAGAAAGGAGACCCCGATACGCCGAACGCCCGCCCCGGAGGCCAGGAACGGGCGACGATCTCTGCTGCCCGGAAACTGGGCAGC
>NZ_JBSFJX010000467.1:0-2197 GCF_053598275.1 Streptomyces sp. NPDC001156
AGCTCCGGCACTCCGCGATCAGCCCGCGGCTCCAGCGACATCCAGCCCCACCCTCGATCGGCGAACAGGACGATCATGGCAGCCCGGCACACTCGACATCACCAGTTCACGGATTTCCCAACGGAGTCCTTCAGGTGGGAGAGGATTCAAGAGGGACATTAGCGGCGGCGAAGCGCGCTTCGACCCGGCAGTGCTCGCCCAGGCATACCTCGAACTGCACAACCAGCCCGAGGCCGAATGGCAGCACGAGCTAATGCGTTACTGAAGCCCTCCCGGGGTTCGCTGCGCACCGAAGGGCTCCACGTCGTCGACGTGGAGCCCTTTGCTGCTGTCGGGTCTCGGGCGGTCGGTCGGGCGAGACGCTGCGAGAGGACCGAATGTGCACCCTCGCTGTCCTTTACTGCGGCCAGGCACAGGCAGCCCCTGCGGTTGAACAGCTCAGGAAATGTCCGCGGACCAGGCCGGCTTGCGGCCTTGCCTCCGACGACCGCGTCTGAGGAGCACGGCTGCGGCCCGGCTGAATAGAAGGCGATCAGCAATGACTTTGATCAGTCCCCGTCCCGAACCCGATCCGCGCAGGTGGCGCGCGCTCGGGATCATCTGCCTGGTGCAGGTGATGCTGCTGCTCGATGTGACCGTGGTCAATGTCGCGCTTCCCCCCATCCAGCGCGACCTCGGCCTGACGACCACCGGCCTGGCGTGGGTCGTCAACGGTTACACCGTCACCTACGGGGGGCTGCTGATGCTGGGTGGGCGTCTGGGTGATCTGCTGGGTCGCAGACGCCTCTTCCTGACCGGCTTGGCGATCTTCGCGCTGTCGTCGGCGAGCGCCGGGGTGGCCCAGCAAGCCGGTGTACTGGTCGCCAGCCGCTTCGTGCAGGGCATCGGCGCGGCACTCGTCAGCCCGGCGGCCCTGTCCATGGTGACGCTGCTGTTCACACGGCCGCAGGAAAGGGCACGGGCCATGGCCATCTGGAGCGGTTTGGCCGGAGTGGGCGTGGCCTTGGGCGTCGTGCTCTCGGGCGTCCTGACCACCCTCACCTCCTGGCGCTGGATATTCTTCATCAACCTGCCCATCGCCGCCTTCGCGTTTCTCGCCACCTTCCCGCTCGTATCCGAGAGCCGGGCCACCAAGCGCGGCCGGCCTGACGTCCTGGGCGCCGTCCTGGTCACCCTCGGCCTGCTCCTGGCCGTGTTCGGCCTGCTGGAGAAGGACACCCATGCCTGGCTCTCGTTCCCCGTCCTGGGCTGCGTGGCGATCGGTGTGCTCTGCTTGATCGGTTTCGTGCTGGCCGAGGCCCGAGTGGCCCGACCCCTGGTGCCCCTCGCGTTCCTGCGCTCACGCAACCGGAGCATCGCCAACGCCGTCCGCATCTGCTACTACGTCGGTTTCGCCACCCTCTTCTTCTCACTGAGCCTGTACGTGCAGCACATACTGCATCTTTCCGCGCTGGCGACCGGATTCGCCTTTGTGCCGTTCGGGGCGGTCATTCTGTTCAGCGCCACCGTGATGGCGCCGCGCCTGCTTCCCCGGTTCGGACTGCGGGCGCTGAACGGAGGGGGACTTGCCATCACCACAGCCGGCTATATCCTCCTTGCCGGCCTGAGCCCCCACGGCACTTATGCGGCCGACGTACTGCCCGGACTGATCCTCGTGCCCCTGGGAGGCGGCCTGGTCCTCGTCGGATCCACCGTCGCCGGAGTGGACGGCGCCACAGGTGAGGACGCGGGCATCGCCACCAGCATGAACAATGCGTCCATGCAGATCGGCAGCGCCCTCGGCCTGGCTGCCCTGGTCTCACTGGGCACCAGCCACGCCGCCGCGCTGCAGCACGCAGGCGCCGACTCGATGACCGCCACCACGCATGGTTACGCCTTCAGTTTCACCATTGCCGCCAGTGTGACGGCCTTCGGCGCGGTACTCGGCTTCGTCGGGATCCACCCGACGGCACCGAAAGCGGACGCTTGACTGCTCCCCTGCCTGAAGGACTTTGTTGGCGGATTCGAGAGCGTGTCTGAAAGATCGTGTAAGTCCGTGATGTGACAGGCTGACCGAGGCCCGGCCTCGGGCCCTGGTCAGCCGGGAGCATGACGGACAACTTGAACCGTTCCTAGTCAGTGAGCAGGAGTGGGTCTTGTACCCAGTCCTGGTCAACTGGCGCATCCCGAACGGTGGTGGATGCACTGGTCTCCCGCG
>NZ_JBSFJX010000468.1:0-2191 GCF_053598275.1 Streptomyces sp. NPDC001156
GGAACTCGAGCGGGAGATCCTGCGCCGGGCAGCCCAATATTTCGCCAAGGAGATGAGGGCGTGAGGCGCCGCTGGGACTTCATCTCCGACAACCGAGGCTGTTGCGTTTTGACGGGCTGACCCGGTTGCTGTGGGCTGGTGGCAGCCATGTTGGATGGCGGTATGGCAAAGGGTTTCCGGCCGGTGGACCGTGACCAGCAGTTCCTGCTCCCGGTGGACATGCGAGAGCGGCTGCCCAACGATCACGTGGTGTGGGTACTGCTCGAGGTCGTCGATCACCTGGACCTGAGCGGTCTGGAGAAACGGTATTCGCTGGGTGGGGTGGGACGTCGGGCCTATGACCCGCGGATGATGCTGGCGCTGTTGATCTACGCGTACGCAGACGGGATACGTTCCTCGCGGCAGATCGAGCGGCTATGCCGGACCGATGTGGCGATGCGTGTGATCTGTGCTCTGCAGGTACCGGACCACACGGCGATCGCGCGATTCCGGCAGATGCATCAGGGCTCGGTGCGAGAGCTGTTCACTCAAGTCTTGTTGATCTGCGCGAAGGCCGGGCTCGGCAGGCTGGGCACGATCGCGATCGACGGCACGAAGGTAGCGGCGAACGCGTCCCGGGCCGCTTCCTGCCGACGTGCATGGCTGCAGGAGCAGGTCAACGCCATCACCTCGGAGGCAGCTGCCGTGGATGAGGCGGAGGACGCCGCCCTCGGGACGGCGAGCCGAAGCGCCGAAACGCCGCGGCAACTCCGGTGTCGACAGGATCGCAACGAGCGCATCCGGCGGTGTCTTGAGGAGGTCAAAGCCGAGGAAACCGCGCGCGGGCAGGATGAGCAGTCGATCGCGGCCAGAGCCCAGGCCCGCGTGGAACGGGCGAGGCAAGGCCGCAGCGGAGGTGGTCCGCTACCGCCCGGGGCGGACCGGGTGACCGTGGCCACCGCCCGAGTTGAGGCTGCCCGGCAGCATCTGCACGAGGCGCAGGCCCGCAAGCGGGAGCGGATCGCGGAGGTTCGCGAGCAGCTCCGGCTGGCCGAGGCCGGCCGGGGTTCCAAGCCGAACCTCGGCCTGTTCAGCTTCGACGAGAACAAGGGCAAAGAGGTCTCGCGCGCCCGGCAGCGACTGGCCAGGGCGGAGCAGGCCCTGACCGCCGCAGAGGCCGCGGCCGGTGAGAAGGACCTGCCGACGAAACGAGGCCGTGGCGGCAGCAAGGAACCGCGCAGCGTCCGTCGTCAGGTGCGACGCAACGTGACTGACCCGGACAGCAGGCTGATGTCCGCAGCCGACGGCGGGGCAGTCCAGGGATACAACGCCCAGCTCGCGGTCGCGAGCGACGGACTGGTCCTGGTTCCGGAACGGGTGCAGGACGCTAACGACCTGCACCAGTTCCAGCCGATGAGTACGGCCGCGGTCCAAGCCGCCCTCCTGGTCCACCAGGCTCGTTGCGATGAACAATGCCCCTCCCCAGGAGGCTGCTGCATCACATCCGCCGCCTCACCCGCAGAAGGCCGCGGGCAAGAGGCATCTACGCGCGGTTGCGGGCAGTCCGCATGTCCCTGCGTGCAGGACTGGATCGGCGTACTGCTGCTCGACAACGGCTACTGCACCAACGAGAGCCTCACCGCACCCGGTCCGGACCGGCTCATCGCAACCGGCAACTCCCGTGACCTGCCGCGGCCGGGGGAAGACCTGGGTTTGCTGCCGTCGGACGCAGACGCCCGCACCCGCATGACCCATCGCCTGGCCTCCATCGACGGTGCAACACTCTGCAAACGACGCGCCGCCGCCGTGGAACCAGTCAACGGTCACCTCAAGGACCGCACCGGCCTCCGTCGCTTCTCCCGCCGGGGCTCGCCGCCTGCCAGGCCGAACTCGACTTCGCAGCACTGGTGTTGAACCTCCGGAAGGTCCTGAGCCTGGCCCCCGACGAGCGAGCCGCTGCCCTGACCGCCTGAGCCGACGGGCGGAGGCGAGAGGGGCACCCCTCATCCCCACACCAGCCATGGGACACCGGCACGCACGGAATCACGGACCGCAGCATGCCGACGACTGGGTCTCCGCCTTACGAAAACGCAACAGCCTCACCGCTCCGACTTCGACGTCCAGCGGATATGCCGGGTCCTTGGGGTCTCGCGCTCTGGGTTCTACCGGTGGGTCGCCGGCGCGGAGGCCCGTGAGGTCCGGCAGGCCGCCG
>NZ_JBSFJX010000469.1:0-2189 GCF_053598275.1 Streptomyces sp. NPDC001156
CCCCACACGTGATCAGCAACAGGAAGAACGGTATCGGCGGGCACTGACAGTGCCCGCCATGCGCCGTGCGCGCTGCACCACCACGAACCAGTACAAGCTCGTGCACACGCACACACACTCCTGCACATCCGAAACCGAACAGCTCCCAACCCCCGCCTTGAGCATCTAGACGATTTCCGTCCGAGTCTGACGTGCATCAGGTATTGGATCTTCTTGGTGTCGGAATGCGAGGCTCGGGAGGAACGGTTCCGCCGTGGAGCTTCCCCGCCAGGGAAAGGCTGTCGCATGTCCTCACAAGCCGACGTCGTCATCTGCGAGCCGCTGCGAACGCCGATAGGCCGCTTCGGCGGCGCGCTCGCGAACCAGCGGCCGGCCGCTCTCGCGGCGCTCGTCATCGCCGAGATCGTCGCCCGCACCGGGATCGACCCCGAGCGGATCGACGAGGTGATCCTCGGACACGCCTACCCGACCTCCGACGCCCCCGCCATGGGCCGGGTCGCCGCCCTCGACGCGGGCCTGCCCGACTCGGTCACCGGCATCCAGGTCGACCGCCGTTGCGGATCCGGCCTCCAGGCCGTCCTCGACGCCGCCATGCAGATCCGCAGTGGCTTCAGCGATGTCGTCGTCGCGGGCGGGGTGGACGTCATGAGCGCGGCCCCCTTCTACACACACGACGGCCGGTGGGGCATCAAGACGCCGAGCCTCGAACTCCACGACTCCCTGGCACGCGGCCGGGCCACCGCCGGCGGCGTCAACCACCCCGTCCCCGGCGGCATGATCGAGACCGCGGAGAACCTCCGCCGCACGTACTCCATCTCACGCGAGGACCAGGACGCCCTCGCGGTACGCTCCCAGCAGCGCACCGCGACCGCCATGGCGGCGGGGTTGTTCAAGGACGAGATCGTCCCCGTCACGACCCGCAGCCGCAAGGGCGAGGTCACCGTGGCCGAGGACGAGCACCCCCGCCCCGGCACGACGTCGGAGCAACTGGCGGCGCTGCGGCCGATCATGGGCAAGTCCGACCCGGACGCGACCGTCACCGCGGGCAACGCCAGCGGTCAGAACGACGCGGCGGCCGCCTGCCTGGTGACCACCCGCGCGACGGCCGAACATCTGGGCCTGACCCCGCTGGTGCGACTGGTGTCCTTCGCCCGCGCTGGGGTGCCCGCCGAGACCATGGGGATCGGCCCGGTGCCGGCCACCCGCAAGGCCCTGGAGAGGGCCGGGCTCTCGCTCACCGACATGGGCCTGATCGAGCTCAACGAGGCGTTCGCCGCCCAGGTACTGGCGTGCACGCGGGTACTGGCTCTGACCGACGGCGACCACGAGCGGATCAACGTCAACGGCTCCGGCATCTCGCTCGGCCACCCCGTCGGGGCGACCGGCGCCAGGATCCTCGCCACCCTCGTGCGCGAGATGCACCGCCGGCAGACCCGCTACGGCCTGGAGACGATGTGCATCGGCGGGGGCCAGGGCCTGGCCGCGGTGTTCGAACGCATCACCGGCTGACGCGCCGCCGGACCGACACACCGATCGGCCGATGGCCGACCGTCGTCCCAACGAGGCAATGAGCTAAGGAAATCGGAGTCAATCGTGACAGTGACCGTCAACGGCATGACGGAGATCGGGAAGCTGGCCGGCCGCGATCTCGGACACTCCGAGTGGAGGGAAGTCACTCAGGAGCTCATCGACACCTTCGCGGCGGTCTCCGGCGACGGGCAGTGGATCCACACCGACGTCGAGCGCGCGGCCGAAGGGCCGTTCGGGCGCACGATCGCGCACGGCTACATGGTGCTGAGCTGGGGCATCCCCATGGTGGCGGAGCTCCTGCGGGTCACCGGCGTGGGCATGGCCCTCAACTACGGTGTGAACAAGGTGCGTTTCCCCGCGCCCGTGCCGGTCGGCAGCAGGGTCCGCCTGCACGCCGAGATCACCGAAGTGCGCGAGGTGAGCCGGGGCGGCGTCCAGGTGCACCGCGCATTCACCTTCGAACTCGAAGGGTCCGACAAGCCCGCCTGCGTCGCGGAGTCCCTCACGCACTACTACCCGTAAAGAGACCATCCCGGAGAAACAACGACCTTGGCGGCCACACACCCTCGATTTTCCCTGGCCGCCAAGGTCGTTCACCAAATGTCTCCGATTCCTCCCCGGCCTTCAGGCCGGGGAGGAATCGGACCCCTGCGGAGCAG
>NZ_JBSFJX010000470.1:0-2169 GCF_053598275.1 Streptomyces sp. NPDC001156
CTGTGACGCCCGGGCCGCGGCCCGGGCGTCACCCGTCGGTGGTGTCCGGCCCCCTGCGTCCGCCTCGCTCCGGCCGCGACATCTGCCGCAGCATCCGCTGACGCTCACGCTGCCGTCGTCCATAGGCGGCGTCGGACACCTTCTCGTCCCCTTCGAGGCTGGTGCCGAAGGCCCCGCCGATCATCGCGATGGCGGTGATGAACCAGGCCAGGAAGAGGTAGTCGCCGACGCCGACCTGCCGTCCGATGAACTTGCGCAGGACGGACGCGTCCAGCAGCAGGAAGGAGACGGCGACCAGAGTCACGAACAGGGCCGTGGCCAGCACCACCACCGCGAGCGCGATGGTGACCAGGGTGACCAGGTTGTAGGGGTACAGGGGGTGGTGCCGTGCAGGGAGGTGGGTGCTGCGCTCCCAGAGCTGGTGGTCGACGATGATCCACAGGGTGAGAGCGACGGCGGACACAGCGGTGATGACAGCATGCTGCACGGCGCCGAGTGCGGTGGCGAGGTTCCAGGTGGCGCTGTTGATGAACAGGACCGTAGCCGTGGCGAACACGCCCGCCAGGGCCCGGGAGAGGGAGCCGAACAGCCGCCAGGGGCGGTTGGCGTACACCATGCCGGCGACGAGTCGGGCGTGGCCGCGCAGGCCGGGCACGACGTAGCGCCGGGGCTGCTCGGGGCCGGGACGGGTGTCCGGTACCGGTTCCCGCGGCGGGCGGCCGATCACCTCCGGGTGCCTGGGCGTCTCCTCGTGCGCGACCAGCTCTCGGACGACATCCACGACGGCCTGCCGCACCCGGCGCCGAAGGCGGCGGACCCCAAGGGCGGGAAGGGAGATGAGCGCGGCACGGAGCGCGGTGTCGACCTCGACGCTGATCGGGTAGAGCCGGGCCCGCCGCGGAAGGTCGGTGAGAAAGATCGCCACGTCCCATTCGGCACCGTCCACGTGGTTTCTGACGGCCTCGGCGATGTCGGAGACGTCGGCCTGTTCGCTCCCGCTGAGCGGGGCGGTCATCGCATCGACCTGCCATCCGACCCGAGCACGGACTGCCCGGCGGAGATGGTCGGGCAACCGGGGGGCGAGAGCCCGGGCGATCTCCGACGGCAGACCGGGATTGGCCACCAGTACGACGCGCACGGATCTGCCGGGGGACCTCTCGGGCACGTCAGCCGTCATGACCACACCTTCGTGTGCGCCTCGCGCCATGGCGGCCGCGCGGGCCAGCGGTCCGCGGGTGTCACCCACCCTGCCCAGGCACACACGCAGCGTCCGGGCCGCCGGCGCCGTGACGCGGGCGCCATGCCGAAGGCTCCGGGGTCACCCGGGGGATTCGAGGGCCTGGGAGAAGTCCGTTCCAAGCTGCGACATCAGGTCGTTGAACTCCTTCTCGCTGATCGCCTCCCGGAGCACGGCCAGTACGGTCCGCACACCCCGGTCGGCTTCCTCCTCCTTGAGCATGGTGCGTTCGGCCACGCGCCGCACGCTGTCGTATTGGCCGAAGCGCTCGATGCGGTCGGTGGTTCCCCGGCGCACCGCCTCCGCGAGGCCCTCGGGGAGCTCGGTGATCAGGTCCCTGGCCTCCCCGGGGCTCAGCCTATGGGCCAGCGTCTCGAGCGTGGCCCAGGTCAGGTCCGCCGCCTCCTGCCGGCTCAGTCCGGTGCGCTCGGCGACGGTACGGACGAATTCCTGCTCATCCATGCGTCGTCCTCCTTCGCTGCTGTGTTGCGACGAACGGCGCGAACCCCCTGCAAGCCTGCCACGCCGACCCGGCCTGCGCCCGCGCACGGACGGCGGTGACCACGACCACCCACAGCTTGACGCCTCCGTGCACCGTGGTGTGCAGGGCCTCGCCGTCCAGGTTGAGTCCGTCGTGTCCGTCGTGTTGCACATAGGCGAAGAGCCACACCATGAGAGCGCCGACGTAGCCGAACTCGGCCGCGACCGGTGGGGCAGCCCCAGCTGCGGGCCTGGGCCGAGTACAAGGCGATGAAGAAGGTGCCGATCACGGTGCCCGCCATGATGGCGATGAGGGACCAGACGAGTTGCCGCCCTCAATTGAAGGCTCCCCTCCCTGAGGGAGGGGATTCTCCACCCTCCAGGGCTGAGCGGGGATTTACGGCTCAGGCAGCCTCTGGGTCCAGCGGCCCCGGCGGTCTTACGCCCTCGAC
>NZ_JBSFJX010000471.1:0-2159 GCF_053598275.1 Streptomyces sp. NPDC001156
CCCTCCAGGGCCTGCTTGAGCCGTGTGCTCGGACGACGGGCACGCACGGTTCTGAGGGGGCGGGAGCACAGCAATGTGCTCCCGCTACCCGACCTCATCGGCGAGTTCAAGAACAACGGCCGCCAGTGGCGGCCTACGGGTGAGCCAGTGCCGGTGAACGTGCATGACTTCGCCGACCCGCAGCTGGGCAAAGCCGTCCCCTACGGGATCTACGATCTGGCGGCAAACACCGGCTGGGTCAACGTCGGCACCGATCACGACACCGCCGCGTTCGCGGTCGAGTCGATCCGCCGCTGGTGGCACGGCCAGGGCCAAGCCGCCTACCCGCAGGCGACACGGCTGCTGATCACCGCCGACGCGGGCGGTCCCAACGGCTACCGCACCCGGGCCTGGAAACTCGAACTGGCCCAGCTCGCAGCCGAAACGGGACTGACCATCACCGTGTGTCACCTGTCGCCCGGCACATCGAAGTGGAACAAAATCGAGCACCGGCTCTTCTCGCACATCACCATGAACTGGCGCGGCCGCCCGCTGACCAGCCACGAAGTCATCGTCCAGTCCATCGCCGCGACCACCACCCGCACCGGACTGCGCGTGAGTGCCGCCCTCGACACCAACACCTATCCCACCGGAGTCCGTATCGGTGACGCGGAGATGGCGGCCCCGCCGCTGACCCGGCACGCCTTCCACGGCGACTGGAACTATGCCCTGCACCCGCAGCCCCGCCCGGCCGTCCCAGCGGCCCAGGCGCCCCATGCGCCGACCCCGCAGTGGGACCAAGCCCTGCTCTCCGATCCCGCCCTGACCGGCATGTCCCGGCAACAACTGGGCGCCCTCACAGAGACTTTGGCCCCCCGACGGCCATACCCGGCGCGGCCGTCCGCCCCGGCTCGCCTTCCCCGAACAGGTCCTGGCCACCGTGCTCCATCTGCGGGTCGCCCTGGCCGCGGAACCTCTCGCCGTGCTGTTCGGCAACAGCCGCACCGCCATGCACCGCACCCTCCTCAAGAACAGGAAACTGCTCGAGGCACACGGCATCGTCATCCCACCCGCGACGACGCCACCCGTCGTCCTCACGGCCCTCCAAGCCCGGGTCCTCGCCCAAACCAGCGCGCCCCACAACAAGATCAAGGCGACGTGTTAATGATCTGCAAGCCCTAAGGGCTCGCCGAGAATTAACTTGTGGGCTTCAGACTTGACCTCGCAGGTCAGAGCGCCGCTCGCCCGTACGTTGTTCTTCTGCGGGCCCTAAGAGGTATCCCGTAATGCGGGGTATGGCATTACGGGCCCGGGTGCGGCGAGTGGTGCGGTTTATCCGATGTCGAGTTTGAGGTTGTGCAGTGCTGCGAGGCCTGCGACGACGTGGTTGATGCCGTCTCCGCGGTGTCGACACTGACGGCGGATCTGGTGGTCTTTGAGTCGGGCGATGGTGTGCTGGGCGGCAGCGCGGCGTTTGCGGAACCTTCGGTAGGTGCGGTCTTTGACGATACGACCGTCTGGTCCGCGGCGTGGTGTGCGGATGGGGTCGCTTCCGCGGTAGCCGCCGTCGCCGGACAGCCGCGGGTGGTCAGGCAGGGTTTTTCCGAGCGTTTCGCGGAAGACGACGATGTCGTTGCGGTTGCCTGGCCATGCGTCGCTCACAGCGACGACCCTGCGTCGTGGGCCCGGCACATGACCTGCACGTTCACGCTGCGCCGGTAGTTTTTCGACTTCGCCGTCTTCCGCTTGTCGTGGGCGGGAATCAACGTGCCGTCGACGATCCATAGTTCGCGACGGTCGGTGGGTGGCGGCCCAAGCAGTTCGGCGAGCGGTCCGGCGAGAGGGTCAACGACTCGATGCACGGCCGAGTCGGAAATGCCGAACAATGAGCCGAGTTGCTGCATGGTCAGGTCGGTCCGGTAGGCGAGGACGAGCAGCAGGACGCGGTCGGTGAACGGCAGCGCCCAGGGCCGGCCCCGGCCCGTGTCGGGCTGCTTCTGCCACATCTGCCCGACGAGGCGGTGCATCTCGGGCCCGGTCAGACCGGTCCAGGCGCGCAGGTCGGCGGTGGTGCAGTGGGCGAGACGCAGGCGCATAGCCGCGATCCTGGAGAGTCAACATTGCTTCGAGCCGACGGCGTTGTCAGTGGCGGCAGGTAGCTTTGCTGTGATTGCCGATCC
>NZ_JBSFJX010000472.1:0-2144 GCF_053598275.1 Streptomyces sp. NPDC001156
ACCACCCCCCCCACGCATAAGAAGGAAGCACCAAAATGTTAGGGTTAATCATGGTACTGTCGTTCAGCGTGTTGCACTCCCGCCCCCGCCGCGCGGCGGCCGGCCCCCCGGCCGCCCGTCGTGGGGGGCACGCCTGTCGCCGCCCCCGCCCCGCCGCCGTTGCGACGGCGGCCGCCGGACCGCTTGCCGGGCTCGGTGCCGGTCTTCCGGTCCGGGCGGGACGGGGACGTCGTCGGTGTCGCCGGCTGGGGGACCTCGATGGTGACGGGCACGCCGGAAGGCTCGCGGGCGCCGGTGAGGGTGGCCAGTTCCACGTCGCTGGAGGTGATGCGGGCCGTCCGGGGGCGGATGCCCGCGTCCGACATGAGCCGGGTGACATCGCGCTTCTGGTCGGGCAGGACCAGCGTGACCACACTGCCGGAGCCGCCGGCGCGAGCCGTGCGGCCGCCCCGGTGGAGGTAGTCCTTGTGGTCGGTGGGGGGATCGACGTTCACGACGAGGTCGAGGTTGTCGATGTGTATGCCCCGGGCCGCGACGTTCGTCGCCACCAGCGCGGTGACCTGGCCGTTCTTGAACTGTTCCAGGGTGCGGTTGCGCTGCGGCTGGGAGCGGCCTCCGTGCAGTGCCGCCGCGCGGACCCCGACGGCCAGGAGCCGCTTGGTGAGCCGGTCGGCGGACCTCTTGGTGTCGAGGAAGAGGATGACCCGGCCGTCACGGGCGGCGATGCGCGTGGTGACGGCCTTCTTGTCGGTCTCGTCCAGGACGTGGAGCACGTGGTGCTCCATGGTGGTCACCGCTCCCGCGGACGGGTCCACGGAGTGCACCACGGGGTCGGTCAAGAACCGCTGCACCAGGCGGTCGATGTTGCTGTCCAGGGTGGCAGAGAAGAGCATCCGCTGTCCGTCGGGCCGCACCTGCTGGATCAGCTTGGTGATCTGCGGCAGGAAGCCCATGTCGGTCATCTGGTCGGCTTCGTCCAGCACCGTGATGCGCACGCTGTCCAGCACGCAGTCCCCTCGTTCCACGAGGTCGTTGAGTCTGCCGGGACTCGCCACGAGCACCTCGGCGCCCCGCCGCAGCGCAGCAGCCTGCTTGGTGATGGACAGCCCGCCGACCACGGTGGCCAGCCGGAGGTTCACCGCCGTCGCGTAGGGGGTCAGCGCGTCCGCCACCTGCTGGGCGAGTTCACGGGTCGGAACCAGGACCAGGGCCAGGGGCGCCTTGGGCTCAGCGCGCAGTCCGGCCGTGCGGGCCAGGAGCGCAAGCCCGAACGCCAGGGTCTTGCCGGAGCCGGTACGTCCCCGTCCCAGCAGGTCACGGCCGGCAAGTGAGTTGGGCAGGGTGGCGGCCTGGATGGGGAAGGGCGTGGTCACGCCCTGCGCAGTGAGGGTCTTCAGCAGTCCCGCGGGCATGTCCAGATCGGCGAAGTCCGCGACGGCGGGAAGGGCGGGTGTCGTGCTTTCCGGCAGCCGGAACTCCCTTGGCGACGTCGCGGAGGGTGAGGGTGACAAGGCGCGCCGATTCGGCTTCTGGGGCCTGCGGGACATGCGGTTGCTTACCTTCCTGGAAACAGCACAACCGGGGCCTGCACCATGAAGGTGCGGACCCCGGTGAGCGGATATGCGCCGGGCGATCAGGCGGGGATGATGTTCTCGGCCTGCGGGCCCTTCTGGCCCTGCGTGACGTCGAAGGAGACCCGCTGGCCCTCCTGGAGCTCACGGAAGCCCTGGGTCGCGATGTTCGAGTAGTGGGCGAAGACGTCGGGGCCGCCGCCGTCCTGCTGGATGAAGCCAAAACCCTTTTCGGCGTTGAACCACTTCACGGTTCCCTGTGCCATGACTTTCCTCTTCTGTAGGCAGAGGCCCCATCCGGAGATGCCGGAAAACAAAATATGCGCCTGAAGGAGAAACATTCCCGTCAGGCGCACATAGGTTCATGGGTACCACAACTGCAACTCGGAAACCGTAGCACAGCCCGGCCGCCCGTGGTGGATCAACACGGCACGCGCCGGACTCCACTCACAGCCTGGGCTGCCCAACTGCGCCTGATGACAGTGAGCCTTTCCCGGTAACCGGTCGTCGCTCGCTGTGATCGCTGGGCTGTGCTGTGCCGCTGCCGTCGCCAAGTCCGCGCAGCCGTAAGGC
>NZ_JBSFJX010000473.1:0-2127 GCF_053598275.1 Streptomyces sp. NPDC001156
CGAACACACGCTTGTGGAAGGGACGTCTGGAGAGTTGTCGGGGTGAGTGGCTTTCAGGTGACGGGGTGTCCGAGGGTGAGGGCGGCTTTACGGAAGCGGTCGAGCTTGTCGGCCGGGACGCCGAGGTGGCGGTCGCCGAGGCGTGTGGCGAGCGCGCGGATGCGCCGGTCGCTGGCCAGCAGCGCGCAGGTGGCCGCGTCCGCGCACTCGATCAGGTGGACGGGGCCGAGATCGCGGGCCGCGCCGACGCGCCGCTCGGCGTCGGCCAGGAGCGTGGCGACGGTGTCCGGCAGGGCGGTGGCGGCGTGGTCGAGGTAGGCGCGCAGTTCGGCGAGGTCGCGTCCGGCGTGCACGGCGGCCAGCAGCGAGGCGGGGCTCAGAGCCCAGGTCCGGTCGCCGGTGCGGGTAGCGAAGGCATCCAGGAGCAGGGCCTGGGCCGGGGGCAGGCCATCGAGGGCGACTAGGTCGTGGTTGGCGAGGACCTTCAGCGCCGCGACGCCCCCGGCGGTGGCTGGTTCGGGGGCCGGCCCGGGGAGGTAGGTGGGGGTTTGCCCGGTGGCGAAGGCGCCGAGAGGGGTGAGACGGATCGCGTGCAGGCCGTCGTAGCGGCTGAGCCGCTCCAGCCAGTCGCCGCCCCAGTTGTGCCGGTAGTCGTCGCGTGCCCCGGCAGCGTCCACGTACTCGACGTCGATCAGTCCCAGCGGTGCGGCGTACTCGAACAGCACGGCCATGGTGTAGCGGCCCTGAAGCAGCGCCCAAGGGTGGTGGCCGTCGTAGCCGAGGCTGCCGTACTCGGGGTCTTCCAGGTAGAGCTTCCACAGAGCCCGCTCGGAACGTACAACCGAGGGGTTGTGCCCCGCTTTGCGCATGGTGGTGAAGAGCTGGTCGACGGTGGTCCACTCGCCGGCAGCCACGGCGGCCAGCGCGGCGCCGACGTGGCCGCGCCGTGGCTTGAGTGCGCTGAGCACGTTCGCGGCGCGCTGGCCTTTGACCGCTTCGATGCGGGAGAACTCGTCCAGGATCGTGCTGGAAAGCCAGCGTTGCCACAGGCCGGCCAGCACCCGGTGCGCGGGCTGGGTGAGGGCCTGCTGGCCGCGCGTGGTCAGCGCGAGCTTGCCTGCGGCCAGCTGGGCCAGGCCGCCGGCCTGCAGAAGTAGGGGCCAGGCGAAGGCGGCTATCGGTTCGTCGGGGTAGAAGTCGCCTGCGTCCAGTACCTCGGCCACTTGGGCGATGGTCGCGGCGGACGGGCGCAGTGTCTTGGCACTGCACTTCACCCGCCCCGCGGCGCACAGTTGCAGCAGTGTCCGCAGATCGGCCTGGGCGTGGTGCTCGGTGAGGCGGATCTGCGAGGTCTCGGTGTCGTGCGGGTGGGTCACATCGGCCCCGAGGCGAGGATGTACTGGTAGTTGCCTGCGCCGCGGGTGCGCTCCAAGGTGGCCAGCACCGTGCGGGCGTCGTCGCGGGGACCGCTGAGATAGAAAGGCATGCCCTGGTTCCCGAAGCCGATCTGTGGCAGCGCGCCGGCTGGTTCCCCCAACACTGCGGCGGCTTGTGTGAAGCCGGGGGCCGGCTCGAATCCGAGCTCGCGGGCGTAGGCGACGGCACCGTAGACGATGGCTTGCGCCTGCTCGATACCGATCGGCAGGGAGGGTTCCTCGAACGCACTGTAGTAGGAGCGCCGGTGGGCCTCCAGCGAACCCGCACCCATGGTGTGGGGCTCGATCACGTCCTTGACGCCCAGGCAGTACACGTCCACCAGCACACCGGTCACCGTCACCCGGCTTGCCCGCTCCCGGCGTGCCACCAGCAGTTGCGCGAACCCCGCCCCGGTTGCTTCCTCACTCGCCGAGGAGTCATGCGCCGCCCACTCAGGGCAGGCCGACAGGTCCAGCCCGCTGCTCCAGCCCGGGCTCAGCCAGCAGCCCACCACCGGCCGGTCTCCCGGTTTAACCGCCTGGTCGGCTGCGGCGGCCCGCCGCAGCAGCACCCCCGCCTGTCCGGGGCGAAGCCCCAACGCCCTCGCCACCTGCTTGGGGCCACTGCCGGCTGCCCGCAACGCCCGTACCCGTTCCAGCAGCTCTGTGTCATCGTCTTCGCGCACCGCGTCATTGTGCCCGACCAGCCCGA
>NZ_JBSFJX010000474.1:0-2097 GCF_053598275.1 Streptomyces sp. NPDC001156
CTCCACCGAAGTCACCCGCCCGTCACCAGCATGAGTACCCCGGAGCCGACGCACACCAGCCCCGCGACCTGCTACTTCACGATGCACACCACTCATTGGCGATGCTCACGTACTGAACCGGCCCGTCGGTGGCACGGTTGTACCGCGGCGGTCCGCTGACCTCGTTGAACGGCAGATCTTCTGCGAAGCGCGGGTTGATCCGCTGTTCCCTACTCACCTTTGGCAAGGGCTTCGACTGCGGCGGCGTTCGGAGCGTCGGCCAAAGAACCGGGCAAAGGCCGTCCCTTGCCACCCGGTTCCGGGTCGGCCAGCAACTCGGCGAGAGCCTGGGACGGTCGAATACCCCGTTCCTTGGCATTGCGCAACCGGCGAATCCAGAAGCCGCTCTCGTTGACCCCCCGAGGTCCGGCGGCCTGCTGAGGTTCGTACGCAGCGGCATCGTCCTCGTCACCGGCCCACACATATCCAAGGACCGCGCTGCCCTGCTTGTCGATCACCGTGAAGTACTGCACCGGCTTGTCGGTCCAGTCCCTGTAGCGCGGCGGACCGCCCGGCCTTTCCACGAACCTCATGTCGTCGTCGAAACGCGGGTTGATCGGTCGTTCACTGCTCATGATGTCCACATTCCTTTACATCCACCTGATCCGCAACGAGGCTACGGCTTCGGTAGAACCTCCCCGTAGACGTGCCACTTGCCTGCCTCATCCATGAAAACGCGCGTCACCTTGTAGTCCGTACCGCGCGCGAGGAGGAGTTCCCGTTCTCCGGGATTCGCGGAGATGTGGTCGATCCAGAGGGCAGGCGTGTCCTTTGGCACCCGCAAGTGCATGACCACTGGCTTGTGCCGGAAGGGCGGCGGCACTGTCTTTCCGAGCGCCGTGGAGGTGTACCCAGGGTCCCCGTAAGAGTGGCCCACCATCTCCATCGGCGACCTCAGGTTGAGGTGGTCGATCCCGGTGCCACGCACGACGATGATGCTTTCCGGCACGGGGCGGCTTCCCATGACTCGGTCCATCTCATTGATGGTGTGCACAATGCCGGGGGACACATCGGGTTCGGCGCCCCGCAGGTGACCGTTGATCTGCGTGTAGTAGTGATCACTGTAGGTATGCAGTGCATCCTTGCCAGAGGGATCGAGGGTATCCAGGAAGTTGTTCCAGTACGCGTCGCCGTAGTCCTGCCCCGCTTTGTCGCTGGCGCTGGGCGCCGGATTTGTGCCGTGCTCCAGTTCCGCTGTGGCCACCGCGTGCTTCTCCGCGTCGGTGGCAAGGTTGTCGAAGTCGTCCCCCGACATGAGCGGCTTGTACTCGAACGGCTCCCCGGCCCCGCCGTGCTCCAGCGTGTCCGTGCCCGGGTGGCCCGGGGCGTCGGCGCCTTGGTGCGCGGCCGTGTCCACGCCGTCGTGCCCGACCCCCGCGTGGTCACCGGCGTGCGCGGCATCGTGCCCGGCGCCGTCGTGACCCGTGCCGTCATGGCCCTGACCATCGTGGCCATGCCCGTCATGCCCCGCGCCGTGGGACCCGTCGTGCGTGTGGGCGCCCGGGGTGTCGTGCCCGGTGCCATGTGGCGTGTGGTCGGTTCCGTGCGGCGTGTGGCCCGGGTGGGGCGCGCCGGACGGGACGTCGTGCCCCGTGTGCGGCAGGACCGTAGGGGCCTCGTGCGGTGTCGTGGTCGGCGCGTGGTCGTACGACGTCGGCGTCGCCGTATGGTCGTACGACGTCGGCGTGCCGTCGAAGGTGCCGCTCGGCGTGTGACCGGTACTGCCGCCCGGCGCCGTGTCGTAGTGACCACCCGGCGCCGCCGCGTCGGTCGTGTGTGTCACTCCCCCCACCGCGCCGTCCCCCGCGCGTACCCCCGAGAGCGCCGGTTCCTGGATCGTCCAGTGGGCCGGGAGGCCCGGTGCCAACTCGTGCGGTACCGGTGTGGTGTCGATGGTGCCGTCGTGGGCGATGATGTTGCCGTTCGGGTCCAGCAAGCGGCCGTCCGGCAGGTGGACCGAGCCGTCCGGGAGCTTGGGGATGTCGATGTTGCCGACGCCCTTCAGCGCCTTGCTGATGTCCCCGATCTTCGACAGACCCGCACCGGCACCCTTGGCGA
>NZ_JBSFJX010000475.1:0-2068 GCF_053598275.1 Streptomyces sp. NPDC001156
GCCGATCCTGGTCTTGCGCGCCAGTGAGACCCCGCCCCATTGCGCCACCAACGGCGCTCGCCCTTCACCACGTTCGACGGTGACCTGAAGTCCCCGGCGGGGACCACGATCCGTGTCAAGTACGGCTCGGTAGCGGGCATAGATCCTGGGGACGCGGACGCGGTACTTGCGCGCCAGCGTCTTGACCAGGGACCGCTCCATGACGTACTTGAGCCGTCCGAGACGGTGAAGGTTGAACGCGAGCTGGTAGTAACCGGCGATCCCGCGGAACTCCGCCTGGTACTGGGCGACGATGGAGAAGTCGCTGTTGACCGTGCGTTCAGTCCGCCGGACCGGTCGGCCGTGGTGCATGTAGGGGCGGCACTTGGCACGGACGACATCAGCAGGCACCTTCAGCCCGATCTGCGCGTTGATGCTGCGCTGACCGCGATGGTCGTGCTTGGTGTCGTTGTCCAAGACCACGATCTCGTAGCCGAGGAACCGAGCGGCCTTTGTCCGCCCGTGCGTGATCAAGGTCTTTTCCTCGGACAGTTCCAACTTGAGCTCGTCGCGCAGGAACCGGCCGATGTTGGCCTTGATCTCCTCGGCTTCCCGCTTCGGCCCGGTGAAGCCGAGCATCCAATCGTCCGCGTAACGGCAGTAGTTCAGCCGCCTGAAGCCAGGATCATCGGGGTCGCGGGAGGGCATGGTCTTCATCTGCTTGCGCAGGGCCCGACCTGCCTCTAACTCGCCCCGCTGCTCCAGCCGATAGGCGCGCTGCCACAGCAGCATGTACGGACGATACGGTGTGCGCCTGGCTCCCCGGTTGTAGGCGGGCAGCAGGTTCATCTCGATGTACTTGTCCAGCCGGTCCAGGTAGATATTGGATAAAGTCGGCGAAATCACGCCGCCTTGCGGCGAGCCGCTCAGCGTCGTGTGATACCGCCACTGTTCCAAATATCCTGCCCGAAGCAGTCCGTCGACCAACCGCAGAAACCGGTTGTCGTGGATCTTCTCAGCCAGAATCGACCGAAGGATCTCATGATCCAAACTGTCGAAGCAGGCTTTGATGTCCCCCTCAACGAACCACGTGGTGCCCCGCCACCCGGGGTAGATCGACTGCAGGGCGGTGTGACAGCCCCGGCCGGGCCGGAACCCGTGGGAGTGATCGGAGAACTGCGGCTCGTAATACGCCTCAAGCAACAGGCGCATCACCTCTTGCAGCAGCTTGTCCAACCACGTCGGCAGACCTAACCCGCGCCGCTTCTTCGTCCTTCCCTTCTTCTCGATGTAGACGCGACGCGTCGGTGACCACCGGTAACGCTCACTGCGGAGCGCATCGATGATCGCCTGAATCTTGGCCAGACGCATGCCATCCACGGTCTCGGTCGTAACGCCGGGCGTCATCGCACCGTCGTTGCGGTAGATCCGCCCATAGGCGAGCAGGTACAACTCCGGGTTGAACAAGCACCGGTAGAGACGTTCCAGCGGCAGTCCCTTCCTGCCGCGTTCACGGATGATCCCCAGAAGGGCTTCGGCGCTCTGCATTTCGCATACCTCGCCATCGTGAAGGATCTGTTGACACCTGGGGCCCTTCGCCCTGTAGACGGCTTTCCCGTCCTCCCTGGTCGGGCGTCACTCCGACGACTACTACGACCCCTCCGTGGCCATAGGGCTCGCGCCCCGTAGGCCATCCCGTATTCCCCTTGCGCTGGACGTATCGAGCGTGACGTAGGCGTCCCGGTCCGTCCCCTTGAGCGAACTCGCTGTCCGCCGCCCGCCGGCCGGAAGGGTTGAGACGACAAAACTCCGGATCGTCCGATGCCGACGGCTGCGACCTCAGGCGTCGTGTCGCAGGGTGTGCGTCTTCCACCGCTGGAGACTGGGCTTCAAGCAGTGTGGCCTTCGCCGTATCACGCGGGCCTTGCACGGCAGCACCTTCGACGCCTTCGCGATGCTCCGCGCTTTCCCGCCATGCTGTTGTCCCCTCGCGCTTTCGCGTCCAGGTCAGGCGGGTGGCCCCGAGGTCACCTCCTTCCGAACCTCGGCCCCTTGAAGGGGCGATCCAACGCCGAGTGAAACGGCGCAC
>NZ_JBSFJX010000476.1:0-2063 GCF_053598275.1 Streptomyces sp. NPDC001156
CGTAAAGAACTCCCATCATCGCAGGTCACAAGGCACTTCTTCATTTTCCCAAGCGTCATCCACAGGCATCGGTCGGTGGATCGAGGCTTAGCCGGCGTCCTGCCCGCCGAGATCGCCCCGCCCCTGGTCCCACCGGAGGATGTCGCCCAGAAATTCGGCGTTGCCGAGTTCGTCCGGCGAGTGAGTGAGCGTGCGGGCGCCGATGAGGCCGTGGCGCGCAGGGGCGTTGCGGCGGTTTTCATGACTCTGGGAGAGGCCGTCCCCGACACGGAGTTCCAGGATGTGATGTCGCAACTGCCGAACGAGTTCCAGAACATCTAGCGTCGGACACCCCGGCGCTGCGCGCACACCATGAGAATCGCTCACAGGCGCTTAGTCCGTGGCCGGCTTTTTGGCCACGCCTGTCGCGTGTTATAAGGCGGATTCCATCGACTCCCGGCCAGTGCCTCTCCGACCGGGGAGCTCATCCGGCACCAGCCGCTCAACAATCCCCACACCCGCAGACTACCGAACAAGCCAAAAGAGATAGCTTATTAGGAAGTTTCGTGACGGTCCGCCGACGGAGTCGGTGGACCGTTTTCGCGCGGTGGGCTGAGGCTGGGCAGGGCCAAAGCCCAAATGTCGCCTCGGGGTGGCGCCGGGTTCCACTGCTCCGGGTGTTGAGTTGCTGTCGTAGGGACGGGAAATTCGTTGGTCAGCCGGGGTTCGGCAGGAGCGCGAGCCGTTCGAGAGCGGTGATGACGTGGCTGGTCCAGGGCCAGTGCCGGCCGGGCGAGGCGGAGGATCCGCCGGCGGCCGGTGGTCTGGCCTTCCCGGTCAGCGCGAGCATCGGCATCGAGGCCAGCGTCTCGAGCGCGATCTGCACGATCTCCAGCCAGATCCGGTTCTGGGCGGTGCGGTGCAGGGGGAGGTTGCGCAGCCCGGTCGCCCGGGCGGCCCGGATGCGGTCCTCGGCCCGGGCCCGCAGCCGGTGACGGAGCTCGAGCTCGGCGATCGGCCGGCCCGATGTGTTGGTGGCGAAGCAGGTCAGTCGCATGCCGTCCGCGTCCGTTAGCCTCAACTGGGCCCCGGGGTACGGACGTTCCTTCCGAATGATCAGCCGCATCCCCTTGGGCCAGCCGTCCAGGACGTCGCCGGTGAGTTCGGCGACCCAGGCGCCGTCGCGGATCTCGCCGTCCGCCTCGACGGTCGGCGTCCAGGCCGATGCCGGAACCTTCAGCACGTGCTCGTGGATCGCCTCGGTGATCACCATGCCGACCGAGTAGGACAGCCACCGTCCCCGCCGGGCCAGCCAGGCCACGAAGTCATGGGTGCCACCCGCGGAGTCCGTGCGGATCAGGGTCTGACGTCCGCGCCGGTAGTTCTTCGGCAGCTGGGCCAGGGTCAGGCCGGCGGCACTGATGTGGTCGGCCGCCGTGTTCGAGCCCGCGTTCACCGGGTTCCTCCGATACCGCCCCGGCCTTCAGGCCGGGGCGGTATCGGGCTCCTGCGGAGCAGGGCAGGGGTAGCCGGATCGCCGTCAGGGCGTTCCGGTGTCGATCCCGTACGGTGGTGATGTCGCCCACGATGATCGAGAACTCTCAACTGTCAGTCCCCCCGGGTAGGTTCGGATGCATGACGGCAGAAGCGACCGGGAAGGACGCCGGGTATGCCCGGTACACCTTCCGTGTGCGCCTGTCGAACACGGCCAGGCGTCAGCTTGAAGCCGAGTGGGACCGGTGCCGGTGGATCTGGAACGAATGCGTGGCCAAGTCGAAGGCCGTGTATCAGCAGGCCAGGGCAACAGGCGAGAAGCTGACGTGCGGTCAAGCTCAGCTCGACAAGATGCTGACCGCGGCCCGCAGGGGGATGCCGTGGCTGGCTGAGGGGGCGAGCGTGCCTCAGCAGCAGGTGATACGCGACTTCGCCAAGGCCCGCGCCAAGGCCCTCAAAGACATCAAGGACCGGGTTGCGACGCATCGCCGGGCCGGGATGCCCCGGTGGAAGAAGAAGCGGCAGGCGCGGCCGAGCCTGAACTACACCCGGCGCGGCTTCCGGGTTGATGACGGTCGTCTGCACCTTGC
>NZ_JBSFJX010000477.1:0-2040 GCF_053598275.1 Streptomyces sp. NPDC001156
GGCGATGCCTTCCCACACCTCGTCGGCCTGGTGCATCACCAAAGCTTTCGTCACATGATGGCCCAGGTGGCGGGAGCATTCCATGTGCCGGTAGCTGCGGCGTTCCATCCTCACCATGCAGCAACTCGGCTCCCTGTTCGGCATCTGCGACTCCGCAGTCCACCAAGTCGTCGACCTCTCGCCGGACCGCTCGCCGAGCTACTCGGTCCGCCGCCCACCGACCGCAGGGAACTGTGGGTCGCCGACGGGACTTTGATCCCTGTCCACGACAAGAAGAAGACCGCAAAGTCGAAGACTACCGGCGCAGCGTCAACGTGCAGGTCGTCTGCAGGGCCCGCGAGGGCAGGGTCATCGCGGTCGGTGACGCGCGGCCAGGAAACCGCAACGACATCGTCGTCTTCCGGGAAACCGTCGGCAGGACCCTGCCCGACCACCCCAGGCTCTCCGGCGACGGCGGGTATCGCGGCAGCGATCGCATCCGCACACCACGGTTACGCAAGACTCCCGAAGATGTCCTGGCTACTGTCGACGCTGCGATTGCCCGCGGGCTGGCCGGCATCGGTGTCGAGGACACCACCGGTGACCCCGCGAACCCGACTCGTGACTTCGATGACGCGGTTCGCCGCATCGAGGCCGCCGCTTACGCAGCACGCGGGCAGATCGTCCTGACTGGCCGAACGGACAACCTCTTGTGGGGGTGGGCGGTTTCCGACGTCCATGACACCATCCGCCGCCTCGCCGCTTACGCGGAGGCAGGAGCTGACGTCCTCTACCCCGTCCCTGCCGGACATGGCTTCCATTAGCGCAGTCATCAGAGCTGTCGCCCCCAAGCCGGTCAACATCTTGGTCGGCCCAGCTCAAGACACGGCCATCGGAACTCCAGGCGATCGGTGTCCGCCGGATCAGCCTCGGAGTCGCCCCCTACATGCACACCCTCAGAGCTACACAGGAGGCTGCTGCGAAACTTGCGAAGGGAGATCTGACGGCCCTCGCATCGAATCTCAACTTCGGCCACATCATCGACCTCATCAAGGGCTTAGCGGAACGGCTCGGCGCGGGGCGCGCGGTGGCTACGACGCGGCGCCGAGCGCGGAGTGAGCTCGAGGATGCGGACCACCCGGTAGCGGTGCGGCCGCCACGGCAGGTAGAACGCCTCGATCTCCTGCTCGGCCAGTGGACGGCCGAGCAGGGTCATGCCGGTCATACGGCCGAGGTCGAAGTCACCGATGGGCAGCGCGTCGGCGTCGCCGAGCGCGCGGTGCCCGACCTGCGCCGCGGTCCACACCCCGACGCCCGACATCGCTGACATCAGTTCATAGGCGCGGGCGGGGTCGGTGGCGGCACGATCGAGCTTGGCCGCATGCCACGCCGCGACGATGACGGTCTTCGAACGGTGCAGGTCGACCCCGGCTCGCCGCCATTCCCAGATCGGGATCTTCGCCCACGCCTCGGGCGAGGGCATGACCCGCATCGTCTCGGGCGCCGGACCCGGCGCCGGGCCGCCGTGCGCGCCGACGAGGCGGGCCCAGGCGGCTTGGGCGTCCAGGCCGACCACCCGCTGCTCGAGGATCGCGGGGACGAGGGCTTCGAACAGCCGTCCCGTGCGCGGGACGCGGAGGCCGGGCAGGCGGCTCCAGGCTCGTT
This sequence comes from Streptomyces sp. NPDC001156, assembly GCF_053598275.1. Classification (NCBI taxonomy): domain Bacteria; kingdom Bacillati; phylum Actinomycetota; class Actinomycetes; order Kitasatosporales; family Streptomycetaceae; genus Streptomyces; species Streptomyces sp. NPDC001156. The sequence goes on from NZ_JBSFJX010000477.1 coordinate 1,645, forward strand.
CCAGCACGGGATGTGCCGGCCGGACGTCCTCGGGGTGCAGGAGACGGTCCTCCAGGCGGCCCGCCCGGCGGACCCGCAGTGTGTCGCTAGTGTTCGACCAAGCTGGAGATGAGGGCGAACGTGGGCTCAGCTGCGAGCGAAGGATTCGATGTGGTCCAGGGCCATGTCCAGCGCGACGGCCATCGGCTCGGAGCTGTGAGCGTTCTGTGCAAGCACGTAACCACCCTGCAGGGCAGCCAGCAGACCGGTACCCAAGCGTTGTGGGTCCGCGTCCTCGGCGAGTACGCCGAGGCCGCGGGGCCCGGGGAGGGGTTAGAAGAGCCTACGCCCCCAGGCCTCGATTTATGAGTTTGTCGCGTGGGGGGTCTGCTACTCGGTTTGGGGGATAGGGAGAGC
>NZ_JBSFJX010000478.1:0-2037 GCF_053598275.1 Streptomyces sp. NPDC001156
CCCTGCAGGATGCGCGCCACCAGCAGCAACCCCACACCGTCGGCAGTGAGGAACATGACCATGGACGCTGCCTCCACGATCAGCGCGCCGGCGAGCACGGGCCGCCTGCCGACGTAGTCGGAGAGCCCTCCGACGGTCAGCAGCGCAACCAGCAAGCCCAAGGCGTAGACCGCGAAGATCGTGGTGAGCATCGTCGGCGTGAATCCCCAACGGTGCTGGTACACCACCAGGAGCGGGGAAAACGCGCTGGCCGCGGCAAAGAACGCAAGGAGCGCGACGGCCAGAAGCCAGAAGCCGACCGAACGCGATATTCGTTCCGCCGGACGCCAGGGCTTGATGTGCATGATGTTTCTCTCCGGTAGCGGCTGGGGCGATTCGCTTCGGCGCGGGTGCAGGCAGGTGCAACGCGACAGTGTCAGCGGGCTCCGAGGGCCAGCCTCCGCTCAAGTAAAGCGAACGTTGTACTTTGAAGCTAACGCATCCGAGCGGCAAAGTAAAGCGATTGCTATACTTGCGGCATGGAGACAGAGAGCGCAGCTGGCACCCGGCAACGTGGCGGCCGAGGGGCGCGTGAGCGCATCCTGCAGGCAGCCGCGAAGCTCTTCTACGAAGAGGGCATCCACGCCACCGGCATCGCCCGCCTGGTCGAGACCGCCGAGGTCTCCACGCGCACCTTCTACCAGCACTTCCCCACCAAGAACGCGCTGGTGGAGGAATACCTGCGCAACTACGAGGCCGGAATGACCCGGCGAATCGAACAGAACCTGAGCCGCGAGGGACTCACCCCCCAAGACCAGCTGCTGTCGCTGTTCACCATGCTCACCGAGGCGACCTCGGGACCCTCAGGGCGCATGACGAACCGCGGCTGCCCGCTCCACAACGCCGCTATCGAAGCCGCAGGGCACATGCCCGACATGCAGGAACTGATCCACCACCACAAGAACGGCATCACCCAACAGCTCACCGCCATCGCCGCCCGCGCAGGTGCCGCCAACCCGGACCAACTGGGCCGGCAGCTGAACGTCCTCCTCGAAGGCGCCACCGCCCTACAGACCTCCCTCGACAGCCCCTGCCCCCGCCACGACGCCCTCGAGGCCGCCCGCGTACTGATCGAGCACGCCCTTCCCGAGACACGGCCCGCCAACTGACCCCCGCCCATGGACGCCGCGCACCGGCAGACCAACCTGACTCCGGGCCAACCGGTTCGCGAACCGCCACGGTTCGAATAGAGACTCGATTTCATGAAAGGATCGAGTCATGGCACGACCTTCCCGTTACCCGCTTGAGCTGCGCCGTCGGGAGGGCCCTCGGACCCACCGGCTCACACCGCGCACAGGGCCAGACGAAGCAATGGCAGCTCCGTGCTCACCCACTCAAAGAGCAGCGGCAATCCTGCATCAAGGCCGGCAGGACAGAGGCGGCTGGCGCGTACCGCCGCGCCCGGCCGAGTGATTCCTGTATGCCGCTCGGCCGCAGGCCACCATGCCGCCCGAGGACGGCGGCGTCTCTTCGCTACCGTCAACGAACGCTGGCGGTTTCAGGTACCGGTAGCAGTCCTGACCAAGAAGCCGTGAGGAGTTGAGCGTCCATGGCCGTATGTGAGGTTTGCGGCAACGACTACGAGATGTCATTCGAAGTGCACGCCAAGGGAGCGGTCCACACCTTCGACAGCCTCGAGTGCGCCGCCCAGAAGATTGCGCCGATCTGCAACAACTGCCAATGCCGCATCCTCGGCCACGGCCTCCAGGCCGACGGGCAGTTCTTCTGCTGTGCGCACTGCGCCCGCCAGCAGGGCAAAGCAGAACTCGTAGACCACGCCTGACCCGCACGAGGGGCCTGGCACTCCTGACCACCACCTGGACCGAACACACGGCAGCCCCCGGCATCAGGTGCGTTCAAAGGCCGCCGCATTCCGCCTCGGGTGCTCCCCTACCGTTCCTAATCAGTGAGCAGGAGTGGGTCTTGGACCCATGTGTGGTCACTGCGGACATCCCGAACGGTTTTGGGTGTCCTGGTCGCCCGCTTTCGCTCCGCGTC
>NZ_JBSFJX010000479.1:0-2008 GCF_053598275.1 Streptomyces sp. NPDC001156
GGAACCCGGACGGTGCTGAGGGCGTAAGACCGCCGGGGCCGCTGGCCCAGGCGGCAGCCTGAGCCGTAAATCCCCGCTCAGCCCTGGAGGGTGGAGAATCCCCTTCCTTCAGGGAGGGGAGCCTTCAACACGGCAGGAGAAGCCACGACAGGCAGACGGCCGGTCACCGCACGACCGTGCTTTGAAAATCAGTAACAGCAAGAAGGAAGGCGGGATGCCCCTCCCGCCGTGGTAGCCATGCAAGCTGGAAACATCGCCACCTGGGTCGGCATCGTGATCACCATGGTGATCTCTCTCGTCACGCGCCGCGACGCGAAGAGGCAAGCGGAAATTGCCGAGGAAGCAAACATCGCCGGTCAGGCACAGGTCGAGGCGGCCGAGCGCAGAGCAATCGCTGTGGAAGACAGCCTTGCCAAGGCTCTCAAGCTGCTCGCGCAGGCGCAGAACGCCACGACGCCTCCACAACCGCTCGCGACGCCCGAGCTGTCAGGCCGCCCTGCGGTGGGATGGGACCTGCAGCGCCGGGGAAAGCACGCCTACTTGCTGCGCAACGGGGGCGCGGAGACGGCTACCGGAGTGCACCTGGACCGCAACCGGACGACGGCGATCATGCGCAACGTGCCGGAGAACGCAACCGTACGGCCCGGCGAGTCGGTGCAGTTCTTGATGGTCCCCACCCTCGGACATCCACTGCCGGGCGAGGTCTGGGTGACATGGCACGGCCAGGAGGAGTCGGTGGCTGTCCCGTTGCCCCACTGACTCCTCCGTGTCCGGATCTTCTTTCCGGGTGCGGCATCGTCCTTATCCGCCCCGGCCAGCGTGCCGCTTGACGAGGGACACGCCGCCCGCGGAGCCCTGACACGTCATCGACCGCATCCGCGGCTCACAATCGAACCTTCTCCTGCTGTTCCCATAGGCCACCCGCACGGGCGGGTGGCCCATTTGTCACGGCCGGTCGGCGGACAGGTCGAGCGCCACGTCGGTGATCAGGTCCTCCTGGCCGCCGACCATGCCGCGGCGGCCGACCTCGACGAGGATGCTGCGGGTGTCCAGCCCGTAGCAGCGGGCGGCGGCCTCCGCGTGGAGCAGGAAGCTGGATTGAAGTGCTCTCCTCCCTTCGCAAGCTCAGGAAGGAGATTCCTGCCTACCTTGCGGCGGCGGGCTTGACGCGTTTTGGCGCCTGACGACTGCACCTTCCGGCAGCCGGGATCGCCACGAGGCCGATCCGGTACAGGTGCATGCGAGATCGTGCCCTCGACACCGGCTCGGATGTCGTAGCGCTGCTTCCACTCCTCGGTCTGCTGTTCCTGGCGGCGCTGGCCCAGAATCTCTTGCTGCTCGCGGGGCAGCAGCGTCAGGCTGCGTCCGTAGCGGCCCTTCTCGCAGGCGCGTGTGCAGGCCGACCGCAGTGGGCAGGGGCGGCAGTCGGTGGCGGCGAACTGGACCCGGGTGATCGGGGTGCCGCTGGATTTGACCTGCTCAGACCAGCTGATGCTGACCGCGCCGCGTGGACAGACCGCCTCGCGGCGGTCCCAGTCGACGCTGAACGCCCGCTGGGAGAGATCCGGCCCGGTGTCGTCCTGCCTGCCGTGATGGGTATCCAGGCCGACCGGTCCCAGGAGCGTGATGCCGTGCCCGTCACGTGCGGTGAGGATATGGGCTGCAGTGACATAGCCGGAGTCCACCACGTGCTCGCCCGGCACCAACCGGCGTTCGTCCAGGTTCCGGTGGACGGTCTCCGTCATCTCGGCGTCGTCGACGGTGGCGTCCGTGCTCTCCACATTCGTGATCACATGGGGTGCATCCGGCTCACAGGTCTCGGTCAGGTGGGTCTTGTAGCCGCACCAGCCCGAGCCCCTCTTCATGCCGTAGCGGGCGTCGAGGTCGTAGGGCGAGGACAGCCGGCGTCTGGACGGCGGGAGGTCCTTGCCCTCCCGCCAGTGCACCCCCTCGCCATCGCGGTGGTACTGCTCCACCCAGGCCCGGCGCAGGACCTGGACGGCGGGGA